>CAKSBK010000275.1 GCA_934438035.1 uncultured Christensenellaceae bacterium | reverse complement strand
CCTAAAAATATCATTGCGGCGGATGTTAAAGAGGCTGCGCTTTTTTCATCGAAGCCTAAAAGCTCGCTGAAAACAAGGCTTAACGCTTGACCGATTACGCATATTGCCCCGCCCGTTAAAAACGCGCGTATACATTCGCAAAATGTTTTGCTTTTGGGCATTTTTTTTAATACGTAATCTGCGTAAGCCTTTTTATCTACTTTTTTTGTTATGTCAATCGCTTGCTTTATGTCTTTCATAATACCTCCTTAAAAATTCCCGCGGTTATTCCGACGAACGCCGCGCCGTTAATAGAGCCGCTTTTGCCGTAAAAAAAGAGCATGTATGCCGAAAATAGGGCAACAGCGAAAAATATAATCAATAAAAAAAGCTTTTTCATTAAAACACCTCGTCTTTCTTAAATAGTTTTATATGCAAAAAGCTTTTTTATTCTTATAAAAAATTGTAAAAAAAACAGCGCCCGCATATAGCGGACGAAAAATATTTTACATAAAGCGAGTGAAATTAAGAGAGGATATATAGTCTTTACCGAGCTCTCCTTTTAAAAGCGCTTCCGCCGCAGATTTATCTATTTCACAGAATGCGCCGCAGCAGGAGTTTTTGAGTATGTATTTTTTATTCAGCTTAAAAAGCGGAATGAAGAAAAAAGAAAGGCGGGAATACGTTATGATAAGCTCGGTTTTGCAGTATGCTCCGCAAACCGGGCAGGATATAAATTCGCGAAAATCCGTAACTTCTTCTTCGGGCGTACAGGTTACTATAAAAAACATAAGTTATTCCTTTTCTTCTATAAATGGTATGCCGTATATCCAGGCGTATTCTTTGGCAAAGCTGTCTTTTTTTCCGTATATTCTGACAAAGCGGCAGTTTTGGAAAAGCTCGGGCTTTATATCCGTAATTTCAGGGGGGATATGCACTTCTCTTAATTCGTAACAATCCGTAAAGGCATAGGAATCTATGCTCTTAAGGCTTTTAGGCAAATAAACGGATTTGAGCTTTTGCAGGTTGGAAAACGCACCCCATTCAAGAGCTTCTATTCCCTCCTGCAAAATAAGCTCGGTTATGCTTGTGCAATAGTAAAACGATAGATTTCCTACGACTTTCACCGTGCCGGGAATAGTCAATTTCTTAAGGGAGCTTAACGAAGAAAACGCCTGCCAGCATATTTTTTTTACGGACGGCGGAAAAATTATTTCTTCTGCGCCGCAGCAATCGAGGTAAGCGCGCTTGCCTATTTCTTTTACGCCCGCGGGAATATCTATTTTTTTAATCGAAGAGCATCTTGCAAAGCAAAGCTCGGGAATTTCCGTTAAATTTTCGGGCAGAACGACGTTTTCTAAAGAAGAACAGCCGTAAAACGCCCAAGGCGAGAGCTCTTTAAGCTTTTTTGAAAAGACTGCGCTTTTAAGGCTTTTACAGTCGTAAAATGCTTTTTGCCCGACGGATTCTACGTTTTTAAGGTCGATTTCAATAAGAGAAGAACAGCCCGAAAAGCAGCCGTCCGGTATTCTTTTAACCTCTCCCAAGCTCACGCTTTTTAAAGAGGAGCAGCCCGAAAAAGCCTCGTTTCCCAGCTTTTTTACGCAGGTTAGGTCTATATCGGTTAAATTTAAGCAGCATTCTTTTTTTGCGCCTCTGCGAGAAGGGCTGAATGCAAGAGGGGAGACCTCGCTTATAGGCAGGCTTCCCATGCGCTCGGGAATAAAGATTTCTTTTCTGTCGCTTTTATAGCCGGTGATTAAGCAGTCGTTTTCCCCGGCTTTAACAAAGAACAGCTTTTGAACCCTGCTTTTTTTGCAGGGATCTTCCGTTAGCTCTTTATCATATTGCTCAAAAATGTCAAAAAAGCCGTAGTTTTGCTGCTTATAGCTTAAAAGATGCGCTAAGGCTTCCGTGCTGCCGCAGCTTTTTGCAGCCGTTATCAGGTTTTCGAGAGTTTCTCTGCGTATTTTTCCGAATGATTTGAGGTGAATAATCGCCTGTACGCAATCCTTTTTAACCGCAAGGGCTAAAACGCGGCTTCTCATTTTTTTGGTATAGTAAAGTATGTCCTCCTCGGGAAAATCACAGGCGCCGCCGGTTATGTAATTTAAACATACCTGCAGGCGCTGCTCTGCGGTAAGAAATGAATAAAACGTATTTTTTCCGCCGGATATTTTAACGTCTCTTCCGAAAAGCGCAGCTTTCCGTAATCGAAGCCAGCCTGCACCGTGTGGATATACTTCCAC
>CAKSBK010000274.1 GCA_934438035.1 uncultured Christensenellaceae bacterium | reverse complement strand
TCCCTGTTCTTGTTATTGGCGCATTAAGCTGCCTGCCGCTTGTAAAGAAGCTGTATTTAAAAATCGACAAGAAAAAGGGCGCGGTTGTTTTTGACGTTGCGGCGACGCTTGCGGTGCTGCTTTTATGCACGGCGAGCCTTGTAAGCTCAACATATAACCCGTTCTTATATTTCAGGTTTTAAGGGAGGAGCGTTATGAAGAAAAGAGATTTGGCATTAACTATAGTATTCGTTGCGTTTATAGCGGTTTTTGCGGTGCTTTTGGCGGCGCTTCCGAAAACGAGCTATTCCGAAAACGAAAAAAGGGTGCTTTCAAGCTTTCCCGAGCTTACGTTTGAAACGCTTACGGACGGAGATTTTTCAAGCGGAATAGATACGTATACCTCCGACCATTTTCCGTTTAGAGACGCTTTTGTCGGTTTAAACTCGTATTTTGAGCTTTATACGGGAAGAAACGGCGCTTCCGGGGTTTATAAATGCAAAGACGGATATTTAATTGCAGCTCCCGAAAAGCCTGACCTTGAGCTTACGAAGAGAAATGTTGAGCGCTTTTCGGAGTTCGCTCAGCAAAACGGACTTTCGGCAAAGCTCATGGTAGTTCCGACGGCGGGATATATTATGGACGGCGTTTTGCCGAAAAACCATGAGGCGTATCATGACGACGAGGTTTTTTCCGCAGTTAAGGAGAATCTTAACAATTTAACCCTCATAGACTTAAGAGACGTATATAAGGAGCAGGCAAAAGAAAAGCAGCTTTATTACAAGACCGACCATCACGTAACGAGCGAGGGCGCATATCTTATGTATAAAAGCTACTGCGAGAATAGCGCAATAGCCCCGATCGAGGAATTTGGAAATAAAGAGGTTTTACAGGGCTTTTACGGTACAAATTATTCCAAAAGCGGACTTTGGGGTGAAAAACCGGATACGCTGGAAATATGGCATTCTTCAACGGGAAACACGTTTTCCGTTACCGTTGACGACGTAACGAGCAAAAACACTTACGACAGCCTTTATTTCATGGAGCATGATAAGAATATGGATAAATACCCCGTGTTTTTAAACGGCAACCACGCAGTTGTGACCGTTAAAAACAACGAGGTGAAAAACGGAAAAAAGCTTCTTATCATTAAGGATTCCTTTGCCCACTGCTTTGCGACGTTTCTTTGTGAAAATTACGAGCAGATTACCATGGTTGATTTAAGATATTACAGGCAGAGCGTTTCCGAGCTCGTTTCAAACGAAGGCTTAAACGAAATGCTGGTGCTTTACGGAACGGACAACTTGGCGTCTTCAACGGATGTTGCGTGGCTGCAATAAGAATAGTTATACGAATTAATTGAATAATATGTAAATAAATATGCGGCGCACGCAAAATGCGCCGCATATTTATTTTTACGATAATCGAGTATCGATAATGCAATATTGAAATATATTCGCAACAATTTAATACCTTTTTATTGACCGGTTTAACGATTAATGTTATAATAGACAAACATAGAATTATGTATAAAAATAATTTTTTGAACGGAGAAACATTGTGAGCAGACTTGAATTTAACACTCAGACCCGCGCCCAGGCGGCTCTTGAGAGTATGTACGGCGACATCGCAAGAAGAACGATGTCGGGACCTACCGGTCTATGTCCCGTAGAGATGTCTTCGGCGCTTGTAAGAATGTGCCATGTGCAGACCTGCGGAAAATGCGTGCCCTGCAGAGTAGGCTTGGGACAGCTTGAAAAGCTACTTGATTCTGTGCTTGACGGCACTGCAACGATGGAAACGTTAAGCCTTATAGAGCGTACGGCAAGGACGATTTCCGCCTCTGCGGACTGCGCAATAGGCTTTGAAGCGGCAGATATGCTTTTAAGGGGGATAGAGGGCTTTAGAGACGACTTTGTAAGCCATATAGAGCACAATAAATGCTCGGCGGAGATAAAGAAAATACCCTGCGTAGCCAAATGCCCCGCTTCCGTGGATATTCCGGGTTACATAAGCCTTGTTGCTGCGGGAAGAAACGAGGACGCAATTAAGGTTATAAGAAAAGACAACCCTTTCCCCGTTGTCTGCGGACATATCTGCGAACATCCCTGCGAGACGCATTGCAGAAGAACGCTTGTCGACGCTCCGTTAAATATAAGAGGATTAAAGGCGTTTGCGGCTGCAAACGTAGGAGTTGTTCCTCCGCCGAAAAATGCTCCTTCAACGGGAAAAACCGTAGGAATAATAGGAG
>CAKSBK010000273.1 GCA_934438035.1 uncultured Christensenellaceae bacterium | reverse complement strand
ATATATAACCGTTCCGTTTTTGGAATAAATACCGCTTTTAACGCCTAAAACCAGATTCATCTCCTCAATAATTTTCGGAAGAGTATCCGTAACGCCGTTTTGCTGAATTTCCATACTGCGCAGCTCCAAAGACTGCGTAATAAAAGAACGTGCGTTCGTCTGTAAATTCGCCATATCTCTGCCTATGGTTTTTTCATTGTTTTTAATCATTATCCCGCTTACTCCGAGATATATCAGAAAAAACGCCGCTACCATTATAATTACAAAATACAGCGATATTCTTTTTACTAAACTGCGGTTATATTTTTTCATTCTCCGGTATATTTGTATCCTACGCCGAAGACGGTGGCTATGCAGTTATCGTCTCCGAGCTTTTTTCGTAAACGCTGAATATGAATATCAACCGTTCTTGTATCTCCGATATAATCGAAATTCCAAACCTGCTCTAAAAGATAATTTCTTGTAAGAGCTTTTCCCTTGTTTCTTATAAGCGTTTCAAGAAGAGAAAATTCTTTGGGAGTAAGCTCTATCGGCACGCCGTTTTTCGAAAGCTCATGGCGCTCAATATCTAAAATTATGCTTCCGTCGCGTATTACGGTTAAATCTCCCGCAGCGGGGGCTTCCGAAGGAGAAGATACTCTCCTTAAAACGGATTTAATTCGCAATATAACCTCTCTTATATCAAAAGGCTTTGTTATATAGTCATCCGCTCCGTATTCAAGGCCTATTAGCTTATCTATCTGATCATTTTTAGCGGAAACTATAATTATTGATATCTCCCTGTGCTTTGTGGTAACTTCTCTGCAAATTGTAAGTCCGTCGACATCCGGCAGCATAAGGTCAAGTAAAATCAGTTCCGGTCGGAAGCTCTCTATTTTTTTATAAGCCTCCGCCCCGCTGCCGGCAGTCGCCGCGCTGAATCCTTCTTTTTCAAGGGCATATTTCAAAAGCTCCGCAATAGGAAGCTCGTCTTCTATAATTAAAATTTTAGCGTTCATATTACCTTCCTGCCGTTTTTTATAATTATATCATACTTGTGCGCAAGTAATAGATATTTTACAAAAAATTATCAACTGCTAAAACCGCTTCTTTAATATTATTCTTATTAATGGGCATGCTTTTATCAAGGAGGCAAAAATGGCTAACCTTGTTTTCAGAACAATTATTATTTATATATCTCTTACGTTTGCTTTGAGGGTAATGGGAAAAAAGCAGGCGGCTCAGCTTCAGCCTTACGAGCTTGTTATAACGCTTATTATTTCAGAAGTGGTTTCAACTCCTATGGATAACCCGGGAACGCCGATTTCTTACGGACTTATTCCTGCTATGACGCTTCTTCTTTTGTATTATTTTTTCTCTTTTGTAACGCTTAAAAGCAAGCGATTGCGCGCAGTTTTTTGCGGAAAGCCCAGCATACTCGTTTACGACGGCAAAATAAATATGCAGGAAGTAAAGAGAATGAACTATAATCTTAACGACCTTATTGAGCAAATGCGCTTGGCAGGATATACAAATATTGCGGACGTTCATTACGCTATTTTGGAAACAAACGGTCAATTAAGCGTTTTGGCTTATGACCGATGCTCTCCCGTTACCCCCGACCAGCTTGATACCGAGGTTACGGAAGAAGGTATATGCACCGCTTTGGTTATAGACGGAGAATGTCACAGCCTCGGCGTAAGGCATTTTAAGCTGGACGAAAAAAAGGTTAAAAAGCTGCTCCATACTCTCGGCTTTTCTCAAATAAAACAAATAATTCTCTTCACCGTTTCGGATTCCGGAGAGGCTTTTATTCAGGATCGCAGCGGAAAAATAAAGCATACGACGCTCCCAATCAAAATTCTTAAGGAGGAAGTGGAAAGTTTATGATAGTTTTCAGGAGAATTTGTATTTTCGTTATACTTTCGCTTCTTATTTTTACATCGGTTTGGCATTATTTTAAAGTAAAAAACGCTGTTTTTGATTTGACAAATCAGATTGAAGCTATTGAAAAAAACATTAGCGAAGATAAATTAGACGAGCTTATAAAAAGCTGGAGCGCATATCAAAAAAAGCTTTCCTGTACATTTGAGCACAATTATCTTGACGATATCACAAAGAGCATGTATTCTCTTAAAGCGCTTTATTTTCAAAAAGCGGACAGCATTTATTCCGTGCTGTATGAAATAAAATGGAGCGTTTCAAATATGCTTGAAATGCAAAAGATAAATCTCGGAAACTTGTTTTAACGTTACAT
>CAKSBK010000272.1 GCA_934438035.1 uncultured Christensenellaceae bacterium | reverse complement strand
GGGACGAAGAGGTCGCAGGTTCAAATCCTGTCACCCCGACCAAATCGAGTATTCGTAAGGTATTTACTTATGAACACTCGATTTTTTGTGTACCTAAACCCGAGTAACAGCTGCATAAGCAGAGCTTAAACGGCAAGCTTAAAATCTCTTAATGCTATAATTAAAGAGTCTGTCGGCAAGAAGCACTTTAGGAAGTTATTAAAATAAATAAAACATAGCATAAACAGTTTAGCGCATGGCGAGTAAAATTTTAAGAAGATATTAAGAAAACTGGTCTGAGAAGAACGCTATAACGATAATAAAGCATATAGCGAAGCAAATTAATCAAAGGAAAGCCGGGAACTTGGCGCCGCCTGACATGAAAAATCTATTTTGACGGCGGAAAACAACAACTGCACGTTGAAAGGCATTTTTAACGCAAACATGTGCGCAGACAGTAGTATCAGGGCTATGCTCTAATATAAAAAAACACGATAGCGGGAGGATGTTTTTTTTAATCTATCAAGTTAAAATTATTTTGATAATAACTTTAAAAACCGCTTGTCATTCATGATTTCATTGGTTAAATATTGTCCGTCATAAAATAAAGCATAAGAAGTTACGGGAGTCGGCGCACATCGTGCTTGCTCCCTACTATTTATGTAAATCGCTTTAAATTGTACATTGTATTCTTTTGCCGTTTTTTCCACCAACGGAACATACTTGGCGGTAAACGGACATTGTGCGGTATAATATAAAACGTATCCTCTTTCTTCAACATGAGGATGTTTCGCACATTCTTTAAACGACGGCAAAGGCGCGTTTTCCGTAAAAGGCAAATACCACAGCTGAATCCCGTTATCCGATTCGTCGCTGACGGAAAACCCCTTATAGCGCAGGAATTTAGGATCCGCTAAAAAAGGCTTTTTCTTCTCGCTTGATAGAATACACAGCCCGTTTTTTCCCTTACTTTCGCTGTCCTTTATGCAAAAATTCAATAGCTCTGCACTGTATCCGTGGCCTTTTAAAGCGCCGGATACCCAAATGCAATCAATATGCATATACCCATCCGCATTAATCGGGTTCCATGCATTTTCGGCTGGTATATACTCAATAAAACATTTCCCCCGCTCGGTGCTTTTAAGAAAAACGAGCCCATCGTCAAACATCCCTCGCATCCATGCTTTTTTTGAAGACACCTGAATATCGCTGTCGTTTGATATAGCGCAGCATATATGCTCTTTATCAATATTCTCGTTTGTAACTCTTAAATATTCCATAAGCACTCCTAAAATGCGTTAATTAACCACATTATATAGCATAGCCAAAATTCTTCAATTAAGGACGCTTTAGACTTCTTATAACACATAAGCGGCGGCTAACAGGCAGTTTACATTAGCGGCTACAGTATTCCGAAACAAGCGGCAATCTTTTTTAAAAAAGTCAGGTTATATCTGTTTATCAAATAATTTATTAAAAAGCATAAATACGATAAAGCAATAAATGTAATTAAACCGATTACCGCTCCCAAAGGATATGTTATTTCAAAGTGCGATGACCAAGCCGATAATAAAAAGCAATGGGAAGACATTATAAACGCAGTGTCTTTTGAAATAATTTTGATCGTGTTAAGCTCTTTTAGACCGTAAAACATAAACATAAACGACGCCGAGCCCAGAACCGCAAGAGGAATATATAATAGTATATTGTTAAAGTCACACGCAAGAACGGAAATATTATCTTCCCTGTTAACCGCAATGCTTAATACTATAAAAATCAAAAAAGCAAAAAAGGAATATAACGAAATTTTTTTGGGTTCTAATCTATATCTTACCGGCATATCATATATTTTTCTTAAAATATAACCTATGCATGTATATCCTAACATATGAAGCGCCTTATCAATTCCAAAAAACAACAAAATCTTTCCGTTTATATATAAAACGGCAGTAACAGCAAAAGAAAAAAAGGCTGTAATTGCAGTAACGGGCAAATCATGCGTTTTTGAGAGCCTTAGTATACAATAAAAAATCACATAAACCGTGAAAAGCGTAGGGAAAAACCATAAGGGGGAATTCCATAGAGTTAATCCGTCCAAAAAGAGATATTGCCGCAATAAAGTAACGAGTCCCTCTTTAGAAAAATTCAAGTTAACAAGAGCCGATAAAACAAAGAAAAGCGTATACGGAAGAAGTATTCTTTTCGCCTTAGAAGCTAAAAAGCTCCCCCCCCCCCGATTTAACGTTAAATAAGAATCCTGAAATCATAAAGAAAAGAGG
>CAKSBK010000271.1 GCA_934438035.1 uncultured Christensenellaceae bacterium | reverse complement strand
GTCTTGACCTTACGGGCGGCATAACGCTCGTCTATGAGGCGGCAGATCCGACTGTTGACGATCTTGACACTAAAATTAAAGGCGCGATGGATATTTTCAGAAGCCGTCTTGACGACCAGGGCTTCACTGAGGCGGTTATAACTACTCAGGGTACGGATAAAATCAGAATAGAAATACCTATTAACGATTCGAGCAAAAATACGGACCCGGCGGATGTTATTAAATTTATAAGCACGCCTGCGGTTCTTGAATTCAGAAACCCCAGCGGAGACGTTGTTTTAAAAGGCGAGCATATTAAATCCGCAAAGCCGATGGTTAACGATAACGGAAACTATGTAGTTTCTTTCGAGCTTGATTCACAGGGAACGTCTGATTTTGCAAAGGCTACCACAGAGCTTATAAATCAGAAAATAAGCATTTATCTTGATGACCAGCTTATTTCTTCTCCTACCGTTAATTCCGCAATTACCGGCGGAAGCGGCATAATCGAGGGAGGAAAAGACTTTACTTTAGAGACGGTTACCAATCTTGCAATGCAGATAGAATCGGGCGCAATTCCGCTTGACTTAAACGTTATTGAGCAGAGGACCGTAAGCTCGACTTTAGGCGACGATGCATTATCAAACAGCATTAAGGCTGCGATAATCGGTCTTGCAATACTTGTTGTGTTCATGGCTGTCGTTTACAGAGTTCCCGGACTCTTGGCGGATATTGCTCTTATAGGCTATATTTCTCTTGTGGTATTCTGCATTTCATGGTTCGGCGTTCAGCTTACGCTTCCGGGTATTGCGGGTATTATCCTCGGTATCGGTATGGCTGTCGACGCAAACGTAGTTATATTTGAGAGAATTAAAGAAGAACACAGGGCGGGCAGGACGCTGCGCCTTGCGGTTAAAAACGGATTCCATAAGGCTTCAACCGCAATTATCGACTCGAACATTACCACAATAATTGCGGCGGCAGTTTTGGCGTTATTCGGAACCGGCTCCATTAAGGGCTTCGCTTATACGCTGTTGATATCAATAGTTATTTCGCTTTTCACAACACTTGTGCTTTCCCAGGTGCTCTTAAAGCTTATTTGCGGAATTGCGCCTAACGGCACGAAAATGTATTTTGCGCAGTTAAAGCCCAAGAACGAAGACGAGAAAGCTAAGAAGCCTCTTAAGATAGTTGAAAACTTTAAGAAGCTTGTCATTATTCCGGCTGCGATTTTGGTTGTTTCGATTGTTATATGCTGCTTTACCGGCGGACTTAACCTCGGAGTTGACTTTACGGGCGGCACGGTAGTTACCGTAGACGTGGGAGAAACCTTTAATTCTGAAGATGTGTTAAAGGCGGTTGAAGGCGTTGACGGAGTAGGCTCAGGCGTTTCCGTTACCTCTTCCGAGAATAACCAGGCTCTTATAAAGATACAGTCCTCCGGCGACGAGACCACCGAAGAGCAGGTTGTTTCCGATATCGTAGACGCATTACACACTGCCGGGTACGAAAATGCGGCGAGATACAACACTGACAGCGTAGGCGCGGTTTCTTCCGCCGAGCTTATTAAAAACGCACTTTTGAGCGTTCTTATCGCTTGCGTGCTCATGCTTATATACATAACCATAAGATTCGAATTCTGGATGGCTATAGGCTCGGTTGTGGCTCTTGTTCACGACGTGCTTATAATGATAGCGGTAATGGGAATATTCAGAGTTACCATTGATTCTACGTTTATTGCGGCTTGCCTTACGATAGTAGGTTACTCTATCAACAACACCGTTATCATCTTCGATAAGGTAAGAGACAACCTCTATATCAGCGGCAGCGATATCAACAGAGAGGCTATAGTCTCCGATTCCGTTAAGTCAACGCTCGGAAGAACGGTTAACACTACGGTAACAACGCTCATTATGATAGCTTCGCTCTACATTTTGGGAGTTACGTCAATTAAAGTGTTTACGCTTCCCATCATCGTCGGCTTGTTTGCGGGTACTTTCAGCTCGCTTGTTATAGCTCCTTCCATTTGGGCGCTTTGCTCTAAAAAGTCAAAGAAGAGTAAGCATCCGGTAAGAAAGGTAAAGGTTATAAGATAATTTAGGTATTCATGAGGCGAAGGATAAAACCTTCGCCTTGTTTTCTTTGAGGAACTTATGAGATTTGTTAAAAGAACAACTGCAAAAGCTGAAAACGCTGTTAAAATAAGTGAGAAATACGGAATATCTTCCTTTGTTTCCGGAATTTTGGCTTCCCGAGGATTTGATGAAATTTCCGCTGAGGAGTATTTAT
>CAKSBK010000270.1 GCA_934438035.1 uncultured Christensenellaceae bacterium | reverse complement strand
ATTCATGGGCGCACCGGAAGGAAAATACGTTTTCGGCACAGTTAAAGTAGGAGATAAGGGGCAAATAGTCATCCCTAAAAAGGCAAGAGAGGTTTTTAGCATCTCCCCGGGCGATTCTCTTCTCGTTTTAGGAGACGAAAAACAGGGAATAGGACTTGTTAAGGCCGAAGTATTAATGGATTTTGTAAACAGCGTATTAAACGCAAAGGAGCAAAAGGATGAATAAAGAAAAGGCGGTAAGCACTTTTTCGCTTACAAAAAAATATAAAGATATCACCGCCGTTAACAGCCTTGACCTAACGGTTTACGACGGCGAGGTGTTCTCGCTTTTAGGCGTAAACGGAGCGGGAAAAACCACAACCATAAAAATGCTCTGCTGCCTTTGCGCCCCCACTTCGGGAGACGCGGAGGTTTATTCCCACAGCATAATAAGTTCGCCTAAGGAGGTCAAAAAGCTTATAAACGTCTCTCCTCAGCAGACCGCCGTCGCTCAAAATCTTACGGTGGAAGAAAACCTTTCTCTTATATGCGACATCTACGGCTTAAAAGACAAAAAGCAAAGGATAGACGAGTCTATTTGCGATTTTGACCTTGCGGACGTCCGCAAAAAGCGCGCGGGAAAGCTTTCGGGAGGATATCAGCGCCGTCTTTCAATCGCAATGGCGCTTATAAGCGAGCCAAAGCTCGTTTTTTTAGACGAGCCTACTTTAGGGCTCGACGTTATAGCAAGACGTGAGCTTTGGAAGCATATTGTAAAGCTTAAGGGCAAAACCACCGTCGTATTGACCACGCATTATCTCGAAGAAGCTCAGGCTCTTTCCGACAGAATAGGTATTATGAAAAAGGGCAGCCTTGCGGCTGTCGGTACTCCGGAAGAGCTTATAGCCCGCTCCGGCAAAACGAATTTTGAGGACGCATTTATCGCCCTTTCAACGGAGGAAATATAAAATGAAGTGCTTCTCGTTTTCTAAACGCAATATAAAAGAGCTTATAAGAGACCCTTTAACAATAGTTTTCGGAATAGCCTTTCCCATGGTGCTTTTGGGGCTTTTAACACTTATTCAAAGCCATATTCCCGCGGAGCTTTTTACAATTGATAAGCTTGCCCCCGGCATGACCGTGTTTGCGCTCTCTTTTTTCTCACTGTTTTCCGGACTTCTTTTGGCAAAAGACAGAACCGACGCCTTTTTAATACGCCTGTATTCTTCCCCCATGCGGCCGGCGGACTTTATTTTAGGCTATATTCTCCCCTTTATTCCCTTAGGACTTTTGCAAAGCGCGGTTTGCTATCTGTTTTCCGCAATTTTGGGTTTAAAGCTTTCGGTTAACGTGCTTTTGGCTGTTATCGTTAACCTGCCCGTTTGCATAATGTTTATATCCATAGGCCTTCTTGCGGGAAGCTGTTTAAACGATAAGCAGGTAGGAGGAATTACGGGGGCGCTTTTAACAAACCTTTCCGCTTGGCTTTCGGGAATATGGTTTGACCTTTCTTTAATGGGAGACGCTTTAAAGAAAGTCGCTTACGCTCTTCCCTTTGCAAATGCGGTTGACGCCGCAAAAGCCGCCTACGCCGGAGATTTTTCCGTCGTCATTTCCCCTCTTCTCATAGTTTTGGGCTATACGCTTGTTCTTACGGCGCTGAGCGTAATAATATTTAAAGCAAAAACAAAAAATAACTGACGCATATAAAAAGAGCGCATTTTTTTGCGCTCTTTTTTATTTTTCTTTAGCTTTTGTATTTATCTCTTCTCTTATTACATATTGCGGCGAATTATTAATGCTTATATAAATCCTTCCGATATATTCCCCTATAACGCCTAACAGCATCATTATTACGCCGCCCACAAACAAAAGCACCGCCATAATAGAGCTGTAACCGCTCGGCACCTGCGGATTAAGCGCTTTTTTTACGACTACCGCAACCGCAAACAGGAACCCCAAAAGCGCGGTTATAAATCCCAAAATCGAAGAGAAGCGCAGCGGTTTAACCGAAAAAGCGGTAAAGCCGTTCATAAACAGCCTTAAGGACCTTTTAAACGTATAGCCCGATTTTCCCGCTTTTCTCTCCCTTTCCTGCATTTCAACGTTTATTATTTTATCTGTGCTTCTTAAAAACAGCCCGTCTATATACGGATAGGGATTTTTATATTTAAGCACCTCTTCCAAAACAAAGCGCTTTACGGCGTAAAAATTTGAAAGCTTAAGCTCCTTGGGCTTGCCTAAAAAAGAACACGCCATTTTATCGTTAACATAGCTTCCCATATTTTT
>CAKSBK010000269.1 GCA_934438035.1 uncultured Christensenellaceae bacterium | reverse complement strand
GGTTTACTCCGGAATCAAAATATAAAATAGCCTTTAACTGAGAAAGCGTGCGTTCTTTTATTATGTGAGGCGTTTTGGAAAAGATTTTTTTAAAGCAAACAAAAATAAGCGCCTCTCCGCCGGGAAGAAGACGAAGAGTTATTCCGGCGGGGCAGTCCGAGGGGGAAAATAAATCCGTATACATAGACGCGCAAAAAGCGTTGGATTTAACGCACAGCGGCAAAAATGTAAAAAGATGTTCGCCCGGGGGGATTACAAGCGTAAGCCCCTCTTTATTTGCTATTCCCGTGAACACTCCGTCAAGACTGACGGCATACGGCGTATCGCCCGAAAATTCCGCAACACATACACGGCTCATATTTTTTCCTTTCTTATAAGCATTATAATAATACTGTATATTTTATTTTACTAACTTCGCATATATGAGAATATATATTAGAAAGGCCGTCAATAATACATATAAAACAAATCGAAAGGATGGTTTTTAATGGTGGAACTTAGCCGCACGCCCCGTGCTAAAGGGGGATGGACCGAGGAGGAGACAAAAAGGCTTTTTGAAGAGGCGAAAATTGCAGACAGCGAAGGAAGAAGCGTCAAAAGCGTTTTTGATAAGATAAGCAGATTAACGGGAAGAAAACCGAACAGCATAAGAAATTATTATTATTTAAAGCTCAAGGAAAACGGAATCGAAACAAAAACCGCTTTTATACCCTTTGAAGAAGACGAGGTTTATACGCTTTTAAGAAGCATGTTGAAAGGTCAGGCGGAGGGCAAAAGCGTAAGAGGCATTGCGCTTCAAATGGCAAACGGAGATAAAAAAACTATGCTGAGGTATCAAAATAAATACAGAAGCCTCATAAAAACAGACCCTCAAATCGTTAAAAAGACGATTCTGGAGCTTAAGGACGAGGGCGTATGCTGCAAAAATCCGCTTAAGTCAATTAAACATGAGAAAAAAGACATAACGGCGCTTATTTCCGAATTGGTGGAAAATTTAACGATTGCGGGAATAGACCCTGAGGAGCTTATTGATTCTCTTAACGATTTGGCGCGTTTGGCGGCGAACGGAAAAGAACCGAGTGAATATAAAAGAAATGACGAGGGAGAGGAAAACCGCCTTAACAGAATAATCAAAATAAACAAGAGCTTTATTGAGCTTGACGGAATTGAGAGAATAACCGGGCTTGCAAAGTATATTTCCGAGCTTTCGGCGGCTGTTTACGAGCAATAAAGCTTTTTAGAGCGTTTCCTTTTTAAGGGGCGCTTTTTATATGCCTTTAAACGCCGTACGGATACGATATACCAGTAACGCTATACTAAAAAACAGATGAAATAATTAGAGCCGTGTTTTACGCCGGTTCTTAACTCGCAAATTTTTTCCTATATTATAAAATACATGAATTACGGAGGAGCAAATAAAAGAGCTTTAAAAATCGTTTTCAATTAGGAAAAGCATATTATAACGGTATTGGTAAAATTTTGAAATTTAATTGCCAAAGGACCTGTTTATGCTTAAAGGCTTGAGTTTTTTGCCTATGGCTGCGTTTACGCTTATGCGCTTTCCGTATTACGCCGCATTTTACGGTTGCGTTTTATATAAAAACCCGCAAAACGTTCCGCCTGCGGTTTATTTTCGGGCGCTTTTGGCAAACGATATTAAGACTAAAGAAAAAGCCTCTTGAAGATGTTTTTAGGGGCTTTTTTGCATTTCTATTTTTTGATTTTGGGGTTAAATATCAAGGCCGCCAAAAAGCCGAAAACGACTGCCGCGCATATTCCCGCTGCGGCGGCGCTTACGCTTCCCGTCAATATGCCTACGGCGCCCTCTTTATCTATCGCTTCGAAAACGCCTTGAGTTAACGTGCTGCCAAAGCCCGTAAGGGGAATGGACGCGCCTGCGCCCGCAAATTTTTTTAACGGTTCATATATGCCTATTGCGGATAAAACCGTACCCGAGACGACGAACAGCACTAAAATTCTTGCTGGCGTGAGCCTTGTTAAAGAGAGCAGCAGCTGGCCGATTACGCATATAAGCCCGCCAACCCAAAAAGCGTTAAAAAAAGTCATGAAATTCATAGGCTTCTCCTTTCTATAACCACGGCGTGAGCTATTGAGGGTATGCTTTCGCCCTGCTGTATTACGGTAGGAGACAACAGCGCCCCCGTAGCGACGAAAAGTATTCTTCTAAGCTCGCCCGTAAAAATTTTACTGAGGAAGTAACCGTTTAGCGTTATTGCGCTGCAGCCGCAGCCGCTTCCTCCGCAGTGAACC
>CAKSBK010000268.1 GCA_934438035.1 uncultured Christensenellaceae bacterium | reverse complement strand
AGATTTAGAATAATACCTACATATCACCCCTCCGCACTTTTAAGAGACGAATCAAAAAAACGTCTTGCTTGGGAGGATTTTAAAGTAATAAGGGGGCTTTTGCAAAATGACGCTTAAGGAAGTTTACGATAATTTTATAGAAGACATAGTCAATGTGGGGTATACCGAAGAAGACGTCGTTTTGGGCTTCGGAAACGAAAAAAGCGAAATAATGCTTTTGGGAGAAGCGCCCGGAAAAGACGAGGTTATAAAAAAACGCCCGTTTGTGGGAAAGGCGGGCAAAAATCTTGACGAGTTTTTGGAATATACCGGGATAAAAAGAGAAAGCCTTTTTATAACAAATACTGTAAAAATGCGTCCGTACAAGGTTTCGGAAAAAGGAACGAAATCGAATAGACCCCCAAATACAAAGGAAAAAGAGCTGTGTAAAAAATGCCTTTTGGGAGAAATAGAGGTTTTGCGACCCAAGCTTACGGTAACTCTCGGAAACACTGCGCTTAAAGCGCTTTTGGGAAAAGATAAAACTATAGGAGAGCTTCACGGTAAAGCGGAGGACGGAGAATACGGCAAAGTATTTGCGCTGTATCATCCTGCCAGCATTATTTACAGAAGAGAACTTAAAGAGGTTTATCTTGAAGATCTTTTAAAGCTTAAGGAATACATAATTAAATATTTATAAAAAGAAAAACAGAAGCTGTCGATATTTTACTATCGGCAGTTTCTGTTTTAATGTTAAATTTATATGGAAGCTACAGTTGTTAGTTAGCCATTTTCATAGCCTCGGCAAAGGTTATGTTATGGTTTCTGATATAAGGCTTTAAGTCCTCGAAAATCATCATATCGGGCTTCTCGTAATAAAGTGCGGAAGCGGCGTCAATGTAAGTGCAGCCCGTTTCTTTTGCAAGCTTGGAAAGGCGTTCGTTTATTCTTGAAGCTATAGCCATGCGGGAGAGAACGGATACGATGTAAATCTGTGCGTCGCACTTATCATGAATGGAGTAGAGCATCCACTCGTACTTTGCGAGAAATTCTTTTTCGTTAAAGCTCTCTTTTTCAACATCTTCTTCGCCGATGCTGATAAATACTTTTTTGGGAGAGAGGTTTAAAACGCAGTCGTCAAGTACGGAGTCAACGTCCGCAATGGTAAGGCCGCTTATGCTTCTGTTATATACCTTTTCTTCAAGGTCATAATCTCTTGCAAGCTCTGCTAAAGGCATTTCGTTAAAGCTTGTGGAGCCGAAGAATACAACGCCGTTGGTGCTTGATACTTCGTTCATCTGAGAAAACCTGGATAATTCTTTAGAAAATGTGTTCATATTACTGCTCTCCTTATTTATATCAAAATTATTTTCATTATTAACTGCTTCAAGCGCCTTATCTCTTTTCTTGTTAATGAAGTAAACAACAAGGTTTGCGGAGACTACGACGAGATTGAATATATAAACTGCGAGGACAAAAGCGCCGCCGTGATTTATTAATTTAGCGGTAATGCCCGCAACGTAACCGGTGAGTATAAGAAGCGTGAAGCCTACGCTCATGCCCTTAGCGGTCTTTGCTTTAATGTTCTTTACAAGCGACATTGGCCATGAACATCCAAAGCAGATGAGCATAACCGTTTCCAAAATCTCAGCCATTTAATTTACCGTCCTTAAAATTTCTTATTTCTTAGTACAGTTATAGTTTAGCATTGACAAAGGATATTGTCTAATATATCATAAGTATTGAAATTATAATTTTAATGTTATGGGAGAAAGTATATGGAAATAATGCAAATGCGATATTTTTTAGAGGTTGCCAAGAGCCAGCATATAACCAACAGCGCAAATAAGCTGCATATAGCTCAGCCGGCGCTTACGCAGTCCATCCACAGGCTGGAGAATGAAATAGGCGTGCCTCTGTTCGTAAGAAAAGGAAGAAATGTGGTTCTGACCGAATACGGAAAGTATCTTTGCAGCAAGCTCGAGCCTATTATAAAGGAAATCGACGAGCTTCCAGAGCAGATGCGCACTATGGCAAACCTTGAAAACGAGACCATTCATTTAAACGTTATGGCGGCTTCTTCTCTTGTTACGGAGGCAATAATAGAATACAGCGCAAAGAAGTCAAATGTCAACTTTAAAGTTTTGCAAAATGCAGAAGGGAAGCTTTATGACGTTCAGATTACTACCAGACTGTTCTATCAACGCTCGGAAAATCTGCCAAATAACGAGTTTATCTGTACGGAAAAGATATTTCTTGCCGTGCCTAATATACCTAAATTTAAGGGAAGAACGTCTATAGAGCTTTCTG
>CAKSBK010000267.1 GCA_934438035.1 uncultured Christensenellaceae bacterium | reverse complement strand
TTAACGGGGCAGCACAACACCGCCCCTATATATATGGGGCTTCTGCTTAAGGCTTGTGCGGCGGGGTTTACTTTGTATCCCATGCTTTTTGCGGTTTCCAAAACGCGCTGCCTTGTAACGGGGCTTATTCTTCCCGTATTGTGAAGCGCGCGGTAGACCGTGCCTGTAGAAATATCGAGTTTATGCGCTATGTCGTATATAGTTGTGCTCTTTTTTTCGGACATATCTTTTAAAACACCCCTTGTTAATGTATTAAATTATACAATAATTACGAATTTCAGTCAATCTATTGACAAAACGGACGCTTTGTGATATTATGTGCGTAATCGATAACGCAAACGGTTTTAACGCCCTTTTGCGAAAAACAGAACGGAGTAAATTATGAAAGTCGTAACATTGGGAGAAATGATGATACGCTTTATGCCCAAGGGAAATATGCGCTTTGAACAGGCGGACAGCTTTGAAGCGTATTACGGAGGAGATGAGAGCATTGTCGCAACGTCTCTTGCAAGGTTCGGGGCAAAGAGCGTTTATTTAACTAAGCTGCCCGAAAACACGCTCGGAGATATATGCATAAGAAAACTAAGAGCGCAGGGAGTTGACGTCTCTTATATTGCAAGAGGAGGGGAGCGCCTGGGGCTTAACTTTTACGAAAACGGAGCGGCGGTACGCCCGTCCGTGGTGATTTACGACAGAAAGCATTCCTCCATATCGGAAGCTGCGCCGGAGGATTTTGACTTTGACGCCGCCTTTTCGGGAGCGGACTGGTTCCATTTTGCCGGGATAACTCCGGCAATAAGCGAAAAGGCGGCAAAGCTTACGCTGGAAGCGGCGCGCGCCGCAAAAAGACACGGCGCAACCGTAAGCTGCGATCTTAACTACAGAAGCAAGCTTTGGAGCGTTGAGGAGGCAAGGGCGGTTATGATTCCGCTTATGGAATATGTAGACGTGCTTATCGGAGGAATTGAAGACGCGGATAAAATGCTAAAACTTGAATACAGCGTGGAAAATGGGGCGTTTTCACACAGCATGGAGGAATACGAAGCCGTTTTTTCTGAGCTTAAACGCAGGTTTAATTTTAAATTTATAGCCTCAACCTTAAGACAGGGTGCGGACGCTTCTCAAAACAGCTGGGCGGCGCTTTTGTGGGATACGAAAGAATATTATACGACCACAAGATACGACATTCACCTTGTTGACCGCGGCGGCGGCGGAGCTTCGTTTTCCGCAGCGATGATTTACGGGCTTCTTTCCGGATTTGACATTAAAAAGACGGGAGAGTTTGCGGCGGCGGCTTCCGCTTTAAAACAAACGATTTACGGAGATTATAACCTTATTACCAAAGAAGAGGCGTTTGAGCTCATGAACTCAAAGGGTGCGGGAAGAGTGCAGAGGTAGTAAAATGATAGTTGATCATATAAAAAACAGAGAACTGTATTATTTTTTGGGAGAGGATTTTAAAACGGCGCTCGAATACTTTGCGAATTACAACGAAAATCCTCAAAAGGACGAGGACGTTTACGAAAACGGGGTGCTTATAAGAATACGACCGACAGTTACAAAGAAAAAGCAAGACTGTTCTTTTGAAGCGCATAAGCTTTACGCGGATATTCACTTCGTTGCCGGCGGAAACGAAAAAATAGGATATGCAAACGTTTGCGAGCTTAAAGAGATAAGCTATAACGAAAAGGAAGACAGCGCGCTTTTAACGGGCGAAGGAAGCGACGTGCTTTTGAAAAAAGGCTATTTTATGATTACGCTTCCCGAGGACGCGCATATGCCCGTAATAGAATATAAAAAGCCGGAAAGGCTGATTAAGCTCATAGCGAAAATAAAAGTTAAATAAAACCGGAGGGAATTATGAGAAGGGATTTAAGCTTAAAGGAATACGTGGTTTCACAGACTAAAAAGACGGGCGTGCTGCCCTGCATAAAGCTTCATCAGAAAGATGATTTTATAAAATACGCAACGGCGATGTATGAGGGCGGGGCGAGGGTTATTGAAGTAACCATGACGACTCCGGGAGTGCTTGAAGCGATAGAAGCGATTTCCTCTCATTTCGGAGACGAGCTTTTGGTTGCCGCCGGGACTGTTTTAGACCCCGCAACGGCGAGAGAGGTTATATTGCACGGGGGAAGCTGCATAGTAAACCCCTGCCTTATTCCCGACGTAATAGACCTTGCGGGAAGATATAACGTTCCCGTTTATTCGGGCGCGTTTACGGCGACTGAGGTTTTTAACGCGATGAAAAGCGGCGCTTCAATGGTGAAAATTTTTCCGGGAGGGCTCAC
>CAKSBK010000266.1 GCA_934438035.1 uncultured Christensenellaceae bacterium | reverse complement strand
GAATTACCCTGTCCGGGAAATAAACGCTTGTCGCCCTTTTTAAAGCCTCTTTATCAAGCGCCCCCGCTTCTTTAACGTAATGAGAAACGTCCGCAATATGCACGCCCAGATAATAGCTGCCGTTCGCCGATTTTTCAAGTGAAACGGCGTCGTCCAAATCCTTTGAGTCGTCTCCGTCAATTGTAAATATTTTTTTGTCAAACAACAGCTTTCTTCCCTTAAGCTCGTCCTCAGAAACCTCGTTTTTAAAAGAAGCGGCAATGTTTAAGACGTCCTTCGGGAATTTTTCATAAAGACCGAAGCTTCGTTCGGCGCTTAATACGTCAACTCCCGGCTTATCGCTCGCCCCTAAAATTTCCAGAACCTTACCCTCTAAAAGCGCGCCTCTTTTGGGAACTCTTGTTAATACGCACAGTGCTTTATCGCCCGCTTTGGCGGCGTTTCTGCCTTTTCGCGGTAGCTTTATAACGGGAACAGCCCGATCGTCAGGGACGAGTATTGCGCCGCCGTTTGACTTTTTAACCGTGCCGACGACGGTATAAGGCTCGTCTTTTATTTTAATTACCTTTCCCTCAAGGCGCCCATGTGAGCCGGAGATGATTTTCACAAGCACGGTTTGGCGGTTAAGCGCTCCGTTTAAGTTGCGCTTGTCAATTAGAACGTCTCCGTCTTTATGTAATAAAAAAGCGTAGCCCTGCCTTTTTTGCTGTAAAACGCCGCTTTTTAAGCCCATAGCTTCCGGCAGGCAAAACCGCCCGGATTTATCAATTACAACAGAAAAATCCGCCGTAAGGGAGTTTAAAGCCTGCCTTAAAAGCGCTTTATCGGGAAAATGCAAAAGGAGCTCTTCAAAGCTTAAAGCGTTTTTTAATAAAGAGAGTATTTCGTTTTTTAATTCTTCAGTATTCAATCCAATCACCGTTTTTTATTTAGTATGTCTGTTTTTTGCGGGGTTATTTTTGCAATAAAAAAGCACCCGTACTAAGCGAGTGCGATTTATTTGAAGTTATGCGGCAAACTTCTGGATAAGAACGAGAGCCAGAGAAAGAACGAACATTATGACTGCAACGATCTTTGTGTATAAAGCAAGTTTTGCTTCGATACCCTTTTTCTTGCCCTTACCGAAAATTGCCTCTCCGCCGCCGGTGAGCGCGCTCATGCCGTTTCTGTCAGACTTCTGGCAGAGGACGAGAACTATGAGAGCAAGAGCGAAAATGCATAATACTATCTCGATAATCAAAGTCAGTGTCTCCATCAAAAAAACCTCCTACGCAGTTAGCATTACGATTATATCATGCCCAAAGCGCTTTTGCAAGAGGTTTTTACTTAAAATAGCGCCTAAAGCCCCTTGATTATGCGGATTTTCCCATAAGCCAGCAGCCGAGTATTCTTTTAATGCAGGAGGAATAGCTTATGACTGTATAATCCTTATCAACCGTAAGCTCTAAAAAGTATTCGCTGCCGTCCTCCGTTGTTATTTTAAGAACGCCGGCAGGGTCTCCCGCGCTCAGCGGGGCGGAAAGCTCTTTAAGCTCAAGGCTTTTTTTGACGGAAGCCGCCTGCGATTTATTTAAAAGCAGAGCTAAATCCTCTTTAGCAGTTAAATAAACGGGCTCCTTTATGCCGTTTACCTGCGTTTTTGTTACCTTTGCTCCTTTTTTTGCTATTAAAACGGAGGTATAGGTGCTTATTGCTTCGCCGATTTTTTCCTTTGCAAGAGTGAATCTTCCCTCTTTTGTATCGCAGAGCACTACGCATATAAAGTGAGAAGAGCCGCTTTTTTTGGAGGCGCACAGGCAGTAATCTGCGTTTCTTGAGGAGGATGTCGCCATTCCGGAAAAGCCCTCTTTAACCAGTATGTTTTGAGACGCCATTTCCGTTTTTCTGCCGGAGGAGTGGGTAAAATCCGAAAGCCATACGGAGCTGTATTTCATAAATACGGGAATATTTGCGAGAAGGGCGCATATTTTAGAAACCTCGTTTGCGCTTAAAAGCGTTTTTTCAAGCCCTGTGCAGTCTATAAAAGCGGGGGTTATTCCGAGAGCTTTTGCGCGTTCATTCATTTTTTTAACAAAAGCCTCTTCGCTTCCCGAGATATGCTCGCACATTGCGTAGGTAGCGTCATTTGCGGAGCAGATGACGGCGGCTGAGTAAAGCTCTTCAAGGGTATATTCGCTGCCGGCGTCTAAAAATACCCGGCTGCCCTTTTGAAGCGCGGCGTCTTTTGAGACGTTTATTTTGTCGGAAAGCTTGATTTCTCCTTTTGCAATCGCTTCGCCTATTATAAGCAGGCTCATA
>CAKSBK010000265.1 GCA_934438035.1 uncultured Christensenellaceae bacterium | reverse complement strand
GTAACGGCATATGCGACCGTAGGCACGCCTATGGCGACAACCTTTCTTCCCGTGCTTTTTTCGTTAATAGCAAGCCTGCGGTTTGCCACGCCCGCCCCCGGAATTATTCCGGTATCCGTTATCTGTATGCTGCTGCCTATTCTTTTGATTTCTCTTGCCGAAAGTGCGTCCACGGCTATTATCACATCAGGCTTAATTTCTTCGCATACACAGGAGATTATCTCCATGCTCTCAATTCCCGTAACCGCAAGCACATTCGGAGTAATTGCGCTAACCGTGCTTGCTCTACAGTCAATCGCCTCCGGAATATGCTTTTTAATATGCCGTGTTACAAATACGCCGTCACAGCATTTCGGGCCTAAAGAGTCCGGCGTAACGGCTCTGTTCCCGAGGCCTACAACAAGAGCGCTTTCAAAGCCCCCTAAAATATTTGAAAGCTCCTTTGCCGTCGTCTTTGATAATACTCGCTTTTTTTCCGGCAAAAGCCCGCCTATTTTACCCATGTCAAGCGTAATGTAGTTTCCCTGCGGTTTTCCCAAAGCCTCCGCAGCTTTCTCGGAGTTAACGGCAATTCGACAAACATCCACCCCGTTTTCATCCGTAAAATTTTCTTCAAAAATGCCCTCCGAACATCCCACGTCCCTCGCAAGCTCTATCGCCATATCCGTTCTTATGCTCATAAAAAACTCCTTTAATATTTTTATTAGCATTATGTGCTTAATCAGCATAAAAATTACTTGCAATTACTGGCTCGTTATGATAATATTAGAACGTTGAAAATAATATTTTGGGGGTGAAATTTAATGCCTAATATTAAATCTGCTAAAAAGCGCGTTAAGGTCATAGCTAAGAAGACTTCCGCAAACAAAATGGCGATGTCTGCACTCAGAACTCAGTTAAAGAAGTTCAACGCAGCTGTTGACGCTAACGATAACGTAGAAGCTGTTTACACCGCAACCGTTAAAAAGGTTGACGAGGCTGCTACAAAGGGTCTTATTCACAAGAACAAGGCTAACAGAACTAAGGCACAGCTCGCAAAAAAGCTTGAAGCGTAAGTTTTAAGCATATCCTTGTTTTAAAGGATTCACGGGCAAGAGCTTTTGAAGCTCCCCTGCTTTAAAAACTCTTATAAAAAAAGATTCCCATCCACCACCCTCGGAATGGGATATTTTTTTGTCTTTTTTACGAATAAAGCTTTGTCAAAACGTATTCTATTCCTTTATTTACTCCTCCCGTTTTTAAAACAGCGTCGTATTCCGCCAATAGCTCAATACCCTCCTTAAGCTTTATAAGAGAAAGCTTTTTTGCGTCTTCCGCAACATATTTTGCGGCGTATTTATTCATATGCGCCGTTTTTGAAAGCTCCTCGGCCGCTGCGGAAACGCTAAGCCCCCTTTCAAGGCAGCACTTCGCAAGGTACATCTGATAAAACCTGTTTGACAGAAGCGCAATTAAACCGATATACGATCCTTCTTTTGCCTTAATATCCAAAGCGAGCTTTATTCCCCCTTCAAAATCGCCTTTAATCATAAGCGTATTCAATAAAAATATGTTGTAATCCTCGCTCTTTGAAACTATCTCGTCAATATCGCTTCTCAAAATCTCCGTTTTGCCGAGATTTGCAAGCTTATTTACTTCGTTTTTAAGCGTATACATATCGCTTCCCGCAATTTCGCAAATATATTTTGCGTCGTTTTCCTTAAGGCTAAGCCTGTTTCTTTTCGCTTCGCTCAAAACAAATTCCCACGCCTCCGTCTGCGCTTCCGCACAAATTTCTACTCCGTTTTTAATTATGTACTTTATAAGCGCCCTGCGTTTATCGATTTCACCGTTAATCATGAATATAACCCTGGAATAGTCCGGCATCTTATCAAAAAACGAAAGTAATCTGTCCGTCGTCTGTGCGTCGGGCAGGGTTAAAACAAACGCACAGGAATAAGGAGAAAAGAAAGAAAGGCTTTGCGCCACGCTGATCACGTCGGCTGCGGTATATTTTTCCTCAAAAACCGTACACGAAAGCTCGTCTAAAGAAAACATCTCCTCAATCTTCTTTTTGCATTCATCCTTTAAAAGCTCCTGCTCTCCGTATATCAAAAACAGCTTGTCGTCTTTATATTTTTCTGAGTTTTTCAAAAAATCTTCAGCCTTCATGTGCGCTTCTCACCTCCGTATTATCGTTTAGATCCACAGTTATGTTTCCCGCCGTATATGTGTTTAAAATAACCGTGTTTTCAAGAAGCTCCTTTGTGTCTTCGGAAACTTCAGACGCAGAGGATATTATAGCATAGCGCGCACCGCTTGTATACAC
>CAKSBK010000264.1 GCA_934438035.1 uncultured Christensenellaceae bacterium | reverse complement strand
ATTATATACTTCGCCGACCGCCTTATCAAGGTCCGCATTTACAACGCTGTAATCATATTTATCCTTAAGGTTCATTTCCTTTTCCGCTTTTGAAAGGCGCTTATTAACCTGCTCCTCCGTTTCCGTTCCTCTTCCCTTAAGGCGCTCGGATAATATTTCAAATGAAGGCGGCATTATGAATATTAAAATCGCCTTAGGCACCTTTTCTTTTACCTGAAGCGCCCCCTGAACGTCAATCTCCAAAATAACGTCTATTCCGTCGTTTAGCTTTTCTTCTATTTTGCTCAAAGGAGTTCCGTAAAAATTGTCGAAAACCTGAGCGTATTCAAGGAAGTCTCCCTCCTCTATCTTGCTTCTAAACTCCTCTTTGGATATAAAATAGTAATGAACCTTATCTATTTCGCCTTCACGTCTGTATCTTGTGGTACACGAAATGCTCAACGCAAGCTTTTCGTCATTTTTTTCCATAAGTTTTGATACTATAGTCCCTTTTCCTGCGCCCGACGGCCCTGAAATAACTATAAGATTACCTCTGTTCACGGCTGTTAATCCTCCTCAGCAGTTCTTTTATAATCCGCCCTTGCGGCTATTGTTTCCGGCTGAATAGGGCAAAGAACAACGTCTCCGTTATCCATTACCGCAATCGCCCGCGTTCTTCTTCCGTATGTTGCGTCTATAAGCTTACCGTTTTGCTTCGCCTCCGAAGCTATCCTTTTAACCGGCGCAGAATCCGGCGATATAAGCGCTATTACTCTGCCTGCGTTTATCAAATTTCCAAAACCTATATTAACAAGCTTTACGGACGACATTTTAACCTCTTACTCTATATTCTGAACCTGTTCTCTTATTCTCTCAACCTCTGCTTTAGCCTCAAGCACGTCCTTTGTAATAGCCGTGTCAGAAGCCTTTGAGCCTATAGTGTTAAACTCGCGGTTAAATTCCTGAATCAGAAAATCAAGATCTCTTCCGGTCTCATTTTTTCTGTTCAGCAGTACTTTTATTTGCTCAAAGTGGCTTTTAAGCCTTACCAGTTCTTCCGTTATGCTCGCCTTGTCCGTAAAATAAAGTATTTCCTGATTAAAGCGGTTTATATCAAGCTCGGTATCCGAAAGATATTCTTCAAGCTTTGCTTTAAGTCTCTCTTTATATTCTTCAACGACAATCGGCTCTCTTTTTTCTATTCTGTCTCTTATAGTCTCAAGTTTTTCCACCCTTATGAGTATATCTGAGGTTATTCTCTGCCCCTCTGCGAAGCGCGCTTCAATAAGCTTGTCTATAGCGGAATTTAGCGCCAGGAGCGTTACCTCTCTTAGCTGCTCTTCATTCTGCTCCGTCTCGTTTAAATCTATTACGTCCGGCATTCTTAAGAGCATGCTTGCAGTAAGGTCGTTTTCCACATCAAGCTCGCTTGAAAGCTCTCTTGCAGCTGCAAGATAGCCTTTTGCAACGGACATATCAAGCTTCACGCTCTTTTGCCCTTCCGCAGTTGCCTCATGATTTATAAACACTTCGACTCTGCCCCTTGCAAGGCGGCTTTTTAACGTCTGTCTTACTCCGTCTTCAAGGAACATCATAAATCTCGGCATACGAATATTTAAATCAAGAAACCTGTGGTTTACGCTTTTAAGCTCAATTGTAATCTTATGCCCGTATTTTTCCGCTTCTGCCCTTCCGAAACCGGTCATACTGTTCATATCGTATACCCCCAAATATATTTCAGCATATTATTATATCATATTTATTAAACATTTAAAAGCATTTTAGCTAAACCGCGCTGTTTTTTTGCGTTATATTTTGCTTCTCATGGGAAATACTTATTTCTGCAGATATATTTCGAGGATTATTATGAAAAACAGATACAATTTTTCAATATATGCCTTATGCGACGTAAAGGCAAAAAATATGCACGGAGTGCTAAACGCACTGACGGAAGCGGTTAAGCATTACAGCTCAAATAGTAAAGCGCTTTTTTCTCAAATACATAAAAGCGCCTATACAGAGGTGTTTTTTCCTAAAAAAGATACGCTTGTTATTTTTGTAAACTTAAATGAAATCTTTTTAAGTGCGGTTACTCTTGAAGAACCCGTATTTTTTTCGGAAGAGCACCCGTATATTCGCTCCGCCTTTTTAATTTCCTGCCGATTGTCCGACGAACAAAAGCTGAAAGAAGCATTTGTTGCCGCCCCGTTTGACCCCGCCGACGCAAAAGACGAGCGTTCTCTTATAAACATAATAAGCTCGTTTATAAATTAATAAATATCCACCCGCAAAGCGGGTGGTTTTTCATCTTCGGGCATAGCCCTAATACTACTGGCTGCGCACACGTG
>CAKSBK010000263.1 GCA_934438035.1 uncultured Christensenellaceae bacterium | reverse complement strand
GAACGATTCTGTGGTTAAAGCGAACCTTGGGAACCTCGTCATAGCTGAACATATCTCGAAAGAGGTTGGGGCTTTTGACGTCCTGCAGATTATAGTGATAATCGTTCTCCTGCAAAAGATTTGTATATGAATATTGTTTTTTTGCTTTGTAGTCGTTTTCCATTTTATTTCTCCGTTAGTTTAATGATGAACAGAACTTATCTATTCTTGCAAGACCCTTCGTTATATTTTCTTCGCTCGTTGCGTAAGAAAGTCTAATATGAGAGTCCGAGCCGAAAGCCGCTCCGGGAACAACGGCAACGTTTTCACTTTTAAGCAGAAGCTCTGCAAATTTTACGGAGCCGTCGATAACCTCTCCGTTTATGCTCTTTCCCAAAACGTCCTTAATGCTTACGAATACGTAAAACGCGCCCTCGGGAAGCTTGCAGGAAAGCCCGTTAATGTTATTTACGAGCTTATATATAAGCCTCGAGCGTTTTTTAAACGCCTCAACCATTTGAGAAACGTCGGTTCCGTCTCCGTTTAAAGCGGCGACGCTTGCATACTGCGCTATCGAGCAGGGATTGGAGGTAGCGTGAGACTGGAAGCTGCCCATTATCTTTGCAATTTCGGGAGTGCTTAAGGTATAGCCTATTCTCCAGCCCGTCATAGCGTAAGCCTTGCTCATGCCGTTTACGATTATAGTGCGGTTTCTGACCTCTTCGCTTACGTTTGCGACGGAGGTTATCGGCTCGCCGTAATTAAGCTCGTCGTAAATTTCGTCGGATACGATAAAGAAATTATGCTTTACGGCAAGCTCTCCTATTTTTTGAAGCGCGTCCGCTCCGTATACGCAGCCGCAGGGGTTTGAAGGACTGTTTAAAATAAGAGCCTTTGTTTTTTCGGTAACAACAGATTCGATCTGCTCGGGAGTCGCTTTAAAGTTGTTATCCTCCGAAGCCTCGACGAAAACGGGAACGCCGTCCGCCATTTTAACAAGCTCGGGGTACGTAAGCCAATATGGGGAGATTACTATTACCTCGTCTCCCGGATTTAATATTGCCTGAAAGGTGTTGAAAAGCGAATGCTTTGCGCCGTTTGAAATAACCGCCTGTTCGGGCGAATAATTAAGACCGTATTTTCTTTTATATCTTGCGCAGACGGCTTTTTTAAGCTCAAGCATGCCGCTTGCGGGGGTGTATCTCGTAAAATTATCGTCAAGCGCCTTTTTAGCCGCTTCCTTTATATATGCGGGCGTGGGAAAATCGGGTTCTCCGGCGCCGAAGCCGATGACGTCTTTTCCCTCCGCTTTCATTTGTTTAGATAAAGCGTCTATCTTTAAAGTGAGTGAGGGAGATATAGCCTGCGTCTTCTTTGACAATTCCATTATTATGTTGACCTCCTGAAAGTCTAAAAATCTGTTTAGCTTATTTTAATACATATTTTTACAAAAAGCAATACCTGAATGAAGAAAAATGCAAGTAAAAACTGCAAAAAACTTGCAAAACTGGTTTTTTTTAATTCGTTTTTTGCGAATTTGGCATTTTTTTAATTCAAATATTTCAATTAACGCTGTCGGTGGTATACCGATTTTGTTTTTTTACGCATATGGCGTTTTGTAAAAAAATATGAAATTAAGCCGACAAGCTTATTGATTTTGTAGAGCAAATCAGTTAATATAATAATAAATATTAATTTGAAAGAAAAAAGAGGTAATTTATGAGCGAATATGTTATTTCAACCTCCACAACGGCGGATCTTACGGAAGAATATATAGCGGCGCACAAGCTTAACATAATACCGCTGTCTTATATAATCGATGATGTGGAATATCCTACTGAGGACGGCAAGCAGCACAGCATCGAGGAAGTATATAAGATGTTAAGAAGCGGAGTCGTTATAAAAACTTCCATGATAAACGGAGCAAAGTATGGCGAGGAATTCAGGAAGATTCTTGACAGCGGAAAGGACCTTATTCATATCGAGCTTTCAAGCGGAATAAGCGGAAGCTACGCAAACGCAAAGGTCGTTGCGGAGAAATTAAGAGAGGAATATCCGGAAAGAAAGATATATTGCGTCGACTCTCTTTGCGCTTCAAGAGGCTTTGGGCTTTTCGTAAGCTACATGGTAAAGATGCAGGAAGAGGGAAAGACAATCGAAGAGGTTTACGACTTTGCCGAAAAGACCAAGCTTAACGTAATACATTGGTTTACGGTAGACGACCTTGACTTCTTAAAGAGAGGCGGCAGAGTAAGCAGCGTTTCCGCTTTTGTCGGCGGTATGCTTAAGATTAAGCCTATTTTAAATGTAGATAATAAAGGAAAGCTTATTCCTCTGTTTAAGGTTAGAGGCA
>CAKSBK010000262.1 GCA_934438035.1 uncultured Christensenellaceae bacterium | reverse complement strand
AACCACCCCTCTTATCCCGAATTTTTGCCGCGCTACGGCGTTGAAAACGAAGTAGACTGGGTGGAAAACAAGGTCTATATAGAGGGAAGAGATGAAAAGAGCGTAGAGCAGCTTGACAGAATCTGCGAGCGCATGATGGAGCGCTACAAGCTTAAATACGTCGAGTGCAAATCCAAAAGAGAGATTAAGCCGTATATTCCCGAGATCTTTGACCTTATTAACCAGGCGTATGAGCAGCTTTTCCAGGTTGTGCCCATAACTCAGCATATGAAGGACTATTACTGCGGTCAGTTTTTGGCGCTTTTAAACCTAAAGTACGTAGGTCTTGTGTTAAATGAAGAGGGAAAGCTCATAGGCTTAGGCGTTAACGCTCCGTCGCTTGTAAATTCAATGAAGAAGCATGACGGAAGACTTTTCCCCATAGGCTTTATTGACCTTTTAAAGGATATTAAGCATCCAAAGGCGCTCGATATGTATTTTGTTGCGGTGGAAAAGGAATATAAAAATGCCGGAGTTCCTGCGCTTTTGTTAAACCAGCTTTGGCACGTCTGCCATGAAACGGGCGTGGCATATGCGGAAACGGGCCCCGAGCTTGAGCTTAACTATAAGGTTCAGGGACTTTGGAAGGGCTTTAAGGTTGACCGCAACCATAAGATTCGCAGATGCTTTAAAAAGTCCATTTAACAGCATTTTTAAACTCGGCGTTTGTTGACACGCCTGCGCCCTGTGTGCTAAAATTTATTTGGAATATAACCGTAAAGGAGAATATAAAAATGAAAAGAATTAAGACGATTGCTACAAGAGATATGAAAAACAGCTTAAAGGACGGCGGCTGCGGCGAGTGCCAGACCTCCTGCCAGTCCGCTTGCAAGACTTCCTGCGGCGTTGCAAACCAGCAGTGCGAGAAGGCTTCTAAGTAATTAACTGAATTTTCGGCGCCGCCCGTTCCCTTATTTAAAGGAGCGGACGGCTCGTCTTATTTTGGAGGTAAAATGATACACGCATACAAGCTCTTTGGGCATAATATAATAATAGACGTTTTTTCGGGAAGCATACATGACGTTGACGATGCGGCGTATGACGCTATTTTGCTGCGTGAAAAAATGCCGGCGGAGGACGCGTTAAAAGTCTTAACGGAGAAATATCCCGAAATCTCAGCGGAGGATTTTTCCGAGCTTATGGAGGATATAGACGCCCTTGAGGAAGAGGGAAAGCTCTATTCGAAGGACGTTTACAAGGACGCGGCGTTTGATTTAAAGGCGAGGCATACGGAAATCAAGGCGCTGTGTCTTCACGTTGCGCATACCTGCAATTTAAGCTGCGAATACTGCTTTGCGGGGCAGGGAAAATTCCACGGCGAGCGCGCGCTTATGAGCCTTGACGTTGCGAAAAGGGCGATAGATTTTCTCGTCGAAAACTCCGGAAAGAGGAGAAATTTAGAGGTGGATTTTTTCGGCGGCGAGCCGCTTATGAATTTTGACGTGGTCAAAAAGACGGTGGAATACGCCCGCAGCATAGAAAAACAGCATAACAAAAACTTCCGCTTTACGCTTACCACAAACGGCGTTGATATTGACGACGAGGTTATTGACTTTGCAAACAGGGAATGTCATAACGTGGTGCTTTCTTTAGACGGAAGAAAGGAAATTCACGATAAATTGAGGGTTACTCCCTCGGGGAAGGGCAGCTATGATTTAATAGTTCCCAAATTTAAAAAGCTCGTTGAAAAAAGAGGGGGAAAGAACTATTACATGAGGGGAACGTTTACTCACAATAACCCCGATTTTACAAAAGACGTTTTTCATATGAGAGATTTGGGCTTTACCGAGCTTTCAATGGAGCCCGTCGTCTGCAAAAAAGACGACCCCTGCGCGCTTACGGACGAGGATATAAAGACAGTTTTAAACGAGTATGAAATTCTTGCCCGCGAGATGATAAAATGTGAAAAAGAGGGAAAGCCCTTTACCTTTTACCACTATATGATAGATTTAACCGCGGGCCCCTGCATATATAAGAGAATATCCGGCTGCGGGTCGGGTACGGAATACTTTGCGGTTACGCCTGCGGGCGAGCTCTATCCCTGCCATCAGTTTGTGGGGGAGGAGAAATTCCTCATGGGCGATATCTATAAGGGAGTCACAAATAAAGAGCTTTTAGACGAGTTTAAGCTTACAAACGCATATGCGAGAAGCGAGTGCAAGGATTGTTGGGCGAAGCTTTATTGTTCGGGAGGCTGCGCCGCTAACGCATATCATGCAACGGGCAGCATAAAGGGCGTTTATGAAGAGGGGTGCACATTGTTTAAAAAGAGAATAGAGTGCGCGATAGCCATGAAAGC
>CAKSBK010000261.1 GCA_934438035.1 uncultured Christensenellaceae bacterium | reverse complement strand
GCGTTAAGGTGGAGAATATGATGATTCAGCATAATGAAACGGAAATTTCCGACGCTTTTTCCGCACCGGAGGAGAAAAAGCCTTTAGCCGTGGTTACGGTAGCTTCCGGCGAGGGGATTAAGCAGATGTTTTATGAGCTGGGAGCGAGCTATATTGTTGACGGCAACCAGACCATGAATCCCTCAAGCGAGGACTTTTTGCAGGCGTTTTGCGCGGTTAATGCGGAGAATATAATAGTTCTTCCCAACAATGACAATATTACAATGGCGGCTCGCCAGGCGGCGGAGATGTTTTCCGGGGCGAATATAAGAATCGTAGAGACCTCTTCCGTTGCGGAGGGATATTCCGCGCTCACTATGTTAGACCCTACTTCAAACGACCTTGAGATAATAGCCGAGGGCTTGGAGGAAGCGGTTTCAAACGTAATTACCGGTCTTGTCACTTACGCCGTAAGAGATTGCGTAGCCGACGGAACGAACGTTAAAAAGGGAGACTGGCTCGGAATGATAGGAAAACATATCATTTGCGACGCTAAAGACAAGCTCTCATGCGCTAAGGAGCTTCTTAAAAAGGCGGATTTCGGGGAGCGAGAGATAATATTATGCATGGCGGGCGCGGACGTTACGGAAGAGCAGCGGATGAGCCTTTGTGAATTTGCGCAAAACGAATTGCCGTCCATGGAGTTTTATATAATGGACGGCGGACAGGAGGTATACAGCTTTATATTCGCTGTTGAGTAACCTATGAGAAAACTTTCAAAGGACAAATTGGCAGTTCTCGGAAGCGTTATTTCCGAAAACACGCTTGATTTGCTTTTAGAGCAGACTATGCCCTATCAGGAGCTTATGGCATATTATAAATGCGCCATTATGGAGGTGGAGACCAAATTCCGCGTTCTTGACCAGGAGTTTTCTTTGAGCCATGACAGAAATCCCATAGAGACCATTAAAAGCCGTTTAAAAACTCCGGAGAGCATTTTTAAGAAGCTTAAAAAAGACGGCTGCGATATAAGCGTTAAATCGATAGAGGAGAACCTGAACGACGTTGCGGGTGTTCGCGTTATTTGTTCCTTTCAGGAGGATATATATATGCTTGCGGAATGCCTGTTAAAGCAGGACGACGTTACCCTTGTTAAAGAGAAGGACTACATCGTTAATCCTAAACCGAACGGTTACAGAAGTCTGCATCTGATTGTAGAAGTGCCTATATTCTTAAAGGAAACCAAAAAGCCGATGAGGGTGGAAATTCAGCTTAGGACAATAGCTATGGACTTTTGGGCGAGCATCGAGCATAAGCTCAAATATAAAAAGAACGTTAAGGACGCAGAGCGCCTAACTTCGGAGCTTAAAGAATGTGCGGATACTCTTATGTCTTTAGACCTCAAAATGCAGGATATACGCAGAGTAATAGAAGAGGGAAAGTAATTATGGATTACGGCGCGTTTATAAAAAACATAACGGATGTGGTAAGAGAAGAGCAGGCGAAGTTAGGCTATTTAAAAGAAAGAATAGTTTTATATTACCCTCTTTCCGCCCTTAATAACATTTTTAAAAGCGATATGACGGAGGAGCAAATGCTTACAACGCTAAACGGCATACCGCAAGAGATTAAAGCTAAGTTCGGAGAATTTGAGGCTGCCTGTAAAAAAGGAAGATTTTCGATTGCGCTCCCTCCCAAAACAAGCGAATATGTTCATGAGAACACGCCTAAAAACGAGTTTATATTTGCACTTGTAAAAAAAGTAAACGGCGGAGCGAATATGGAGGATATTTTTTCGCTTTTTAAAGAATACGGCAAAAATGCGTCTATGAAAAAAAGCGAGAACCCGGAGTTTGACCGGGTAATGCGCTTAAATACGCCGGAGGACGATTACGTCTATTGCTTTAAGGACGAGGGAGTGCATATAACCTATCACCGCTTTTCTCCAGAGGATTATGCGTCTCTCGCCGGGGCAAATGACATTCTTACGCACTCCCGCTAAAAGCGGAAGTGCTTTTATATGTCATTGCCCCGGCTCTATCCCAAAAAGGCACGCTCGGCGCGCCTGCTCGGTTGTAAACGCCTTCGCGAGGGCTTGCAGTCGCTACCACCTTTTTGGGAGCCCTGCTTTTATTTGCAAATGACATTCTTACGCACTCCCGCTAAAAGCGGAAGTGCTTTTATATGTCATTGCCCCGGCTCTATCCCAAAAAGGCACGCTCGGCGCGCCTGCTCGGTTGTAAACGCCTTCGCGAGGGCTTGCAGTCGCTACCACCTTTTTGGGAGCCCTGCTTTTATTTGCAAATGACATTCTTACGCACTCCCGCTAAAAGCGGAAGTGCTTTTATATGTCATTGCCCCGGCTCTATCCCAAAAA
>CAKSBK010000260.1 GCA_934438035.1 uncultured Christensenellaceae bacterium | reverse complement strand
CTCTTTAACACTTCGTTTTCAAAATTGGTTTCGTCTACATGTAAAATTTTATCCATAACAGATATCCTCCGTAATATTTCTATTATAAGTATACCCGTTTTAACAAGACTTAACGCAGCTCGTTTAAAATATCGTCAATTTTTACCTGTTTCTGCTTTTTTTCGGGGTCGTCCGTAAGCATGTCCTTTAAAAGAAGAACGCCGGAATCAAGCTCGTCTTCACCGATAATCGCAACCTTTTTTGCTCTGATTTTATCGGCATATTTAAGCTGCGCTTTAAGGCTCCTTGCGCAATGATCCATATCGGCGTAAAAGCCGTTATCACGCAGCTTTTTAACGAGCCCGAAGCTGTAAAATCTCGCTTTTTCGCCCATTGCGGCAACAAATAAATCACAGCCCTCAGGTTTAGGTATTTCTATTCCCGCTCCGTCCATAACCATGAGAAGCCGCTCCATACCCATGCCAAAGCCCACTCCCGGCATTGCGGGACCTCCGACCTGCTTAATAAGCCCGTCGTATCTTCCGCCGCCGCAAACGGTGCCCTGAGCACCTATTTCGTTTGAAATTATTTCAAAAACAGTTTTTGTATAATAGTCAAGACCTCTTACGATAAAAGGATTAATGCTGTATTTTACGCCCGTCTCTTCAAGATATCTTTTAAGAGAAGAGAAATGCTCTTCGCACTCCGGGCAAAGACAATCTATCATATGGGGTGCGTCTTTGGAAAGCTCTTTGCAGCCTTCTTCCTTGCAGTCAAGTATTCTTAAAGGATTTTTATAAAGTCTTTCCTTACAGACGCTGCAAAGCTTATCCTTTTTCCCCTCAAAATATTCAATCAGCCTTTTATTATACTGCGGTCTGCAATTAGGGCAGCCGATTGAGTTTATATTTAAGGAGAGATTATTAACTCCTAATTTATTAAGCGTTCTTAACGCAAGATTGATTACCTCTGCGTCCGCAGAAGCGTCTTTTGCACCGAAAAGCTCTACTCCGAACTGATGATGCTCTCTTAGGCGGCCCGCCTGCGGGTTTTCATATCTGAATACGGAAAAACCCAAATAAAACATCTTCGTAGGCTGCGGACCGGAAGCAAGTCCGTGTTCAATAAACGCTCTTGCGGCTCCCGCGGTACCCTCAGGTCTTAAGGTAATGGATCTCCCGCCCTTGTCTTCAAAAGTATACATTTCTTTTTGAACGACGTCGGTAGTGTCTCCCACGCCTCTCAAAAACAGCTCCGTGTGTTCGAACATAGGCGTGCGTATTTCATTAAAGCCGGATTGTCTGCAAATTTCTCTCATATTTTTTTCGAGATATTGCCATTTATAGCTGTCAGCGGGCAAAATATCTCTTACGCCTCTCGGCGCCTGAATGTTTACTGCCATAATTCCCTCCGTATTATTTTGTGAACAAATTTCGCTTTCTTAAAGCCATTTCTTCCGTTCTGGTCACGTAATTTAAAATATCTTTTACCGCAGGAGTTCTCTCAATGCGGTTTTGCGTACTAAACACCCTTTTAGACATTCCCCCCGCCCCGAAAGCGAGAATAGAAGTCGTCTCCTCCATAATATCTATGTTGTATATACACTCGCACCCGGGCCTGGAATATCCCACATTTTCAAGGTTTCCCGCCATATACTTCTGCCTATACATATAATAAGGCAGATATTCCGCTTTATTAAAAAGCTTTGAGGCTTTAGACAAGGTTTCCTGCGCAATGTTTTCATCCATAAAGCCCCGCATGTTCTGCTCCGCAAAACGGGAGGCGTTTTTTATCGCTAACGTGTGAAGCGTAATATTGTCGCAGTTTAAAGCGATGACGTCCGAAACGGATTTTAAAACGTCGTCTTCATTTTCCCCCGGAAGACCCGCAATAAGATCCGTATTGACCTTAAGGTTAGTTTTTTTTACGAGCTCATACGCAGCTAAAAACTCCGCGTAAGTATGGTTTCTGCCTACGAGCCTTAAAGTGGCGTCGTTAGTAGTTTGAGCGTTTACCGAAACTCTTGTCGCTCCGGAATCCAAAATAATCTTAAGCTTATTTTCCGTAATAGTGTCCGGTCTTCCCGCTTCGACGGTAAATTCTTCCGCACCGGAAGAAAGCTCAGCAGCCGCTCTTGCAACCCTTGTAAACTCCTTGTCGCTAAGCGCGGTGGGCGTTCCTCCGCCTATATATACGCAGCGTATTTTATATTCGCTTATTATATCCTTTAACAGCTCAATCTCTTTTAACAGGCTGTCCACATAGCGTTTTTCCGCTTCACCGTTCTTTGTGGTGACGGCGGAGGAAAAAGAACAGTATGCGCAGCGGGTAGTACAGTAAGGAATTCCGATATAAATATCGATCTCTTCGTCTCGGGTTTTGATATACTTTT
>CAKSBK010000259.1 GCA_934438035.1 uncultured Christensenellaceae bacterium | reverse complement strand
TCTTTACATTAGCTTGCCTGAGATTCTCGTATTTTCAGACGCTTATTGTTTCTTTGAGAATATCGCAAATATGAAGAGGAACAAGAACTTGTTGATAATCAGATGTTTGTGATTTCTTGACAAGATGATGCCGTTGAGGAAAATCTATAGTCGTACAACTATAGGTCTTGTTCTTAATATAGAGCAGAAAACAAGGAATCCCAGCCTCTCAATCCTCTTGTTTTTATCGCTAGATTCCAAACTTGTAGGTATATGAATTTTGGTTATAAATATTGACGGGAGGTATTTTTGCAATTTTGCATTTCGAAAAAGATAAACGGATGTTTGAAAGAATCTCTATCAAATGAACTAAGGAATGGTGATTGAAAATCGTGAAGCTCCATATCCCAACCAGTAACCAATTCCTCCTTTTATGTTTGTGGGGAGGTTATGTTGGTAGGTGAATATTGGGTTTCTTGATAGTTCTAACATTTTTGCATATTCGCTCCAATAGTTGTAAGCAAAGCTGTCCACTCTGCATAATTTAACGGAAACCTGCTCGTTTGCCAGAAAGGAAACGTGGCTGTTCTCCTTTTTGTTTCTTGAAAAGCCATATATCGGTAATTTAGGATTTGGCTTGTCGAAAAGTTCATTGTCGCTTTCTCCCAAGAAAGAGCTGTGAAACTCTTCTTGATGTGTCTTATCTAAATTGACAAATACCTTATAGAATCTGTGTTGAGCCAAATCGTCTTCTATCTTGGCATAGAGATTATATTTTCCCTTGCCGAGATCTTGACTGATACCTTTCTCTAAAATCTCGGGTGGATAAGGAATGGATGTTGTTGCTTCTAGTTTTTTCCCGTCCTTGGTCTCAATGGTGAGTTTGTAACTTCTTCCTGCAATACCTGTAAGTTCGTTGCTGGTATAAATACTTGAAGACTCATAGCTGTTATTTATCTCATGATGCAATATGTATGTTTGGTCATCGCAAGTTATGGCTACGTTGGCATCATCGATGGTATTATTATATAGGTCCTCTTGTTTGTTCTCGTTGCTGTTTACGGGTACTGTACTATAAAGGCGGACTACAGGGGCATGTCCATTTTCTATCCAACCTTCTACTACGATTTGAGGCTGGTAGTCTGGGATTGTATCTGATGTGCAGCTAACCATAAAAAGAAGTGTTATAATTAGAACTTCAAATATTTTTTTCATAACTTTGTCTGTTTAAAATTTGCAATAGAAATTGATGGATGGAAGTACTTTGACCGCAAAGCTCAGCGGTTTGTAACTGTAAGTCTTTTCTTTGTCAACTTCATGGAAATGCAACCTGTAGTAGATTGGATTTCTATGGTTGAGGGCGTTGTATAAAGAAAAGCTTACTCCATATTCCGAATGATTCTTTTTGCAGAATGTATAATCTGCTGATAGGTCTAGACGGGAATATGCAGGAAGTCGATTCTGGTTGTATCCGTTGTATTGGGATATAATGTTGCCGTCTATGGCATAAAATGACTTTGAGGCTGTGAATGGTGTGCCGGATGCATATACGAATGTGCTGCTGAGTACTAAGTGCTTACTGGTCTTGTAGGATAAGACCATATTTAACTCATGCGGACGTTCGTTGGATGCCGGGAATGTCTCTTTTCCTGTTGTTCCTTCTATTGTACGGGATGCATGAGTGTAAGTATAGCCTATCCACCCATTTATGCTTCCAAATCGCTTGTTAATCATGATTCCAAAACCATAATTGCAACCTTTGCCTTGTCTTACATAATTTTTTAAGTCATAAGTTGACTTGCTGAAATCTAGCAGGTCGCCGGTATATTCCACTTGATTATACAGCTTTTTGTAAAACAGTTCCAGATTGATGGTATAACCACTTTTGCCGATGGCTTTTTCTCCCAGAATGTTTATACCGTCTGCGTATTCTGGTTTGATAAAATCATCTGAGCTTACCCAAAACTCAAAAGGCAATCCTATCTGTGATATTCCTGTTTGGTGTAGATTTTGCCAGCGTCTATATAGGTTCATCACTACTTTGGAAGAAACTCCCTGAAAGTGGAAGGAAAGGTTGGGCGAAAAATGAAAGTCAGCTTTCTGCCCTGATGCCCAGAATATACATTCTCTGCCACCAATGATGGCATAAAGACTTTCATTTCCTATCTTGTAGTCTGCGTATGCAGATAGTTCTGCTACATTTTCTGTCGTATTGGTGCTCCTGCTGGTATAGTAATTGCTAACGGCAGGTGATTGGGGGTCTATGTCATGATATCTCAGTTCATAGCCAAGCCCCCAATGATGCAGTTGGCTATGGTTGGCAACTCCTATTGTTGTTATCTTGCTTGGCAAAAGAAGTTGTTCATTTCCACGTACAAACTTAGTGTCATTGCTA
>CAKSBK010000258.1 GCA_934438035.1 uncultured Christensenellaceae bacterium | reverse complement strand
TATTTATACCGAGAGCAAATATAAATTCGCTTAAGCCCGGGTTTTTGCTGTTTTCAATCGCTTCAATAACTTTATGCGCCTTTTTCTCTTTAAAGCCCGGTAATTTTAAAAGCATGTCCTCCGTAAGCTCGTAAAGCCCCGCTATGTCTGAAATCGAAAGCTCGTTATACAAAAGCTCAATAGTCTTTTCCGAAAGAGAATCTATATTCATGGCGTCTCTGGAAGAAAAATGAACCATCCGCGCAAGAAGCTGCGGCTTACAGGAAAGCGTATTGGGACAAAAAAGGTTAGGACCTATCTGCTCTAAATCGCTTCCGCAGGCAGGGCAAACCTGCGGCTTTTTAATCTCTTCGAGTTTATCGTCTTCAAACGCCGCACCCAATATCTCAGGGATGACGTCGTTACTTCTTCTTATAAATACTCTTGAGCCTAAACGGACTTTTTTTCTTAAAATGTCTTCATAGTTGTTAAGCGTAGCCCTTTTAACGGTTACCCCCGCAAAGTCTACGGGAGCTAAAATCGCCGTTGGGGTAAGCTTTCCCGTTCTTCCCACCTCCCAATTCACGTCAAGAACGGTTGTTGTATGTTCTTCGGCTTCAAATTTAAATGCCATCGCCCAACGCGGAAATTTTTGAGTATATCCGAGCTTTTCTCTTAAAGAAAAATCGGTTACCTTTATTACCATTCCGTCAATAAGAAAATCAAGCTTATCTCTTAAGAGCGCAACGCTTTCAATCTCTCTTACGATGTCTTCTATATTATCGAAGTGCTTTTCAAAATCGCTTACTTTAAATCCCTGCTCCTTTAAAAAAGCAATCATCTCGGAGTGGTTTTTAAATGTTTTTCCCTCAATATAGCCTACGTTATATAGATATGCGTCGAGCTTTCTTGACGCAGTAACGGAAGGGTCTAAATTTCTAAGCGCACCCGCTGCGGCGTTTCTCGCATTTTTCAGCGGCTCCTGCGCAGTCTCGTTATATTTTTTTAACGCAGAAAGGTGAATAATGGCTTCCCCCTGCACCTCCATTTTTCCTTTAAAGGGAATTGAGAGAGGAACGGAGGAAATAGTCCTTACCTGCTCTAAAACCTCTTCTCCCACAAACCCGTCTCCTCTTGTTGAAGCCATAGTAAGAAAACCGCCGTCATATGTTAAATTAAGCGTAAGACCGTCAAACTTATATTCCAAAGAATAGTCGCACTTACCCGCAATTTTTTCTATTCTCTTTTCCCACTCCTTTAATTCCTCCTCTGTTTTACATTTGTCGAGGCTGTATAAAGGAGCGATATGAGTATGCTTTTTAAATCCCGGAAGAACGCCCGAGCCTACGCGAACGGTAGGAGAATCCTTAAGAACTACACCCGTCTTTTTTTCCAACGCGGCAAGCTCGTCGTAAAGCTTATCATACTCTGCGTCCGCAACAGTCGGCGCGTCAAGCACGTAGTATTCATATGCATATTTGTTAAGCTCGTCAACAAGAGCTCTCATTTCATCCATTTTAATCTCCTTAATTTTCCGGCTTTAACGGAGCAAATTCCAAAAACATCTTCTTTTCTCCGTCTTTAAAAGCTATAACCGCAAGGTGCCTGTCGTTCATAGGTACGATGCTTAATATCTTTCCCTTTCCGAATTTATCGTGAACGGCAAATCCTCCTACCTTAAAGGCGCTCGCATCTGCCTTCGCCTTAGGCGTAAACGTGGGTTTTTTCTTAACCGCGTCGGACATATTCTGCCCAAAACCGGATGATTTAACGCTCGGCTTATAATCCTGTTCTTTTTTTGCTTCTTGCTTTCCTATTCTTTCAATCATATTCTGCGGAATCTCTTCAATAAACCTTGAAGGAGCGTTCATATTAGTTTGGTTATAGACCGTGCGCTGGCGGCAGCTTAAAAGAAACAGCCTTTCTTTCGCCCTTGTCATGCCGACGTAGCATAAGCGCCTCTCTTCGTCCGTCTTGCGCTCCTCTATAGATCTATACGAGGGGAATATATTTTCCTCCATTCCCACCATAAATACAACGTCAAATTCCAAGCCCTTTGCGCTGTGAAGCGTCATTAACATTACGCTTCCTTCGTCTGCGGTAGTGTCCATATCCGTTATTAAAGCCACGGTTGAAAGATAATCCGTAAGATCTGCCTCCGGGTTATCCTCTGTAAATTTATATGCGCCCGTAATTAATTCCGCTATATTCGCGCTTCTCGCCTCCGCCTCGTTTTTATCGGGCAAAGCCTCTATCATCGCCTTATATCCCGTACGGTAAAAGATTTCCTCAATAAGCTCCCCCGGTTCTTTTTCTGCGGATATTTTTGTAAGCTCGTCAACGGTTTTATAAAACTCCCCTACCTTTTTTGCGGAGGCTCCGGTAAGATAGACCCCGCT
>CAKSBK010000257.1 GCA_934438035.1 uncultured Christensenellaceae bacterium | reverse complement strand
ACCTCCGGACTGTACTCCTATCCGACCACATATGTGGTTGACAAGAACGGCAACATTGTAGGCGAGCCGATCGTCGGTGCGATAACCTCACAAAAGCAGGCGGAGACGCTGCAAAAGCTGATTGATCAGGCAATTGCAAACAGTCAAAGCTGACGGATATCGCGTCTTACAATAAAGATTTTTTCAGGAAAGGCGATGGTTATTTACCATCGCCTTAAATTATTTATTCTCTCTCCGGTTCCTCTTTGAATTACGCAAAAGACTCTGCGGGCTTTGTGAACAATGAAAGGCTGATTTTCACCACTCGGCTGACAAAACTGATAATCTCCTCTTTGCTATACTGATCATAGCCCTCCACGACAACATGCATTAATCCGTTAGACAGATGGATATACATCATCTCAAGCTCTGCTTCGCCTACCGCCGGCAGCTTCTTTCGCCAGTAATCAATACTGTTTTTCTTAGCCAGCACAATCATTCGTTTAAGAACCGTCGAGCTTGTATTTCCAAAAATCAAAACCCTGCAGGCCTCACGATTTTGATCGATCAGTTCGTAAATCGCCTCAATCAGTGCCGTAACATCAAAAGAGTTTACGTAACGAAGGGACCTCTCAAATGCACCGATAAGCTCGTTTTCAATACTCTCCAGCATTGCAAAGCAATCGCTGTAATGAGCGTAGAAGGTTGCCCGGTTAAGCTGCGCCAATTCGCACACCTCTTTTACGGTAATTTTGTTGACAGGTTTCTCTTTCATCAGCTTTAGTAAAGACTGCTTAAGCACCATCTGTGTATAGCGTTTTCTGGCGTCCATTTTTTCCATTCAAAAATCCTCCTAAAAAAGTTTACAAAGTTCGGCAACACTTTAGAGGGAGATGTTGCTTTTCTTTCAGATAGACTGTGATTGCCGATTGTTTTTATCTTTTATATTTAGTATACTGTACTTGTGAAAGATAATCAACATCTGTACTGCTATTTTAAGGAGGTTTTCTGAATGTATAATAGATATTTAGTTACCGGAGCTACCGGATTTCTCGGTCGGGCAGTCGTTGAAGAATTGGCACGCCGCAATGTTCGTATAGATGCTCTTGTGCTGCAGAATGATCCCTACGCAAATTTACTCCCGAAAGAGGCTCATAAGGTTATCGGCGATGTATGCGAAGCGGACTCGCTTAGGCAGTTCTTTGCAGATGCCAACAATAATACATGCGTAATTCACTGCGCGGGCATTATCTCCGTTGCAACCAGGTCTGGTTCAAGACTCTATCAGGTCAATGTTGATGGGACGCGGAATATTGTTCGGCAGTGTATGGATCACCGTGTAGGTAAAATGATATATGTCAGTTCTGTCCACGCCATACCGGAAAAACCGAAAAATTGTATTATTACAGAGGATTGCGAATTTTCTCCCGGTCTGGTAGACGGCGATTATGCAAAAAGCAAAGCGACCGCAACGGAAATAGTTCTTGACGCAGCGCGACAAGGGCTTAATGTCAATATTGTTTTTCCCTCCGGAATCATCGGACCAGAAGATGTGCTGGGCGGAAGCTTTACGTCAATGGCAAAGTCCTTTCTCGCAGGAAAATTACCTTTTGCCGTGCGCGGCGGATATGATTTTGTAGATGTGAGAGATGTGGCAAAAGGCATCCTTGCCTGCTCGGAAAAGGGAGAACATGGCAAAGGTTACATTCTTTCCGGACATTACATCACAATTCGCAAAATGCTGCAATTGGTCAGAAAAGCAGCAAAGCTTATATATCGCCCCATCTGTTTGCCGTTAAGGCTTGCAAAGCTTGTGGCACCGTACTATGAGCGCCGTTGTCTGAAAGAGAAAAAACCGCTTTTCTTCACACCTTATTCCATCGCAGTCCTTGGTTCAAACGGGCGGTTTTGCCACAACACTGCGTCTAAACGCTTTGCATACCGACCGCGCCCCATTGAGGAAACTTTAAGAGATATGACCGCATGGCTCATCGCTCATCCCGCAAAAACCTGAAGTTGCGGCAGCGCTTTAATAGGGTGTGTTCCCTGCAATAGTATCTCAAATAGGCATACGGTTTATCTTGTCCCGCAATTACCCGTCTTCGGTAATAAATGTGAGCATTTCGCCGTATGCCTTTATTTTCCCGTCAATAAGCTCTCTTACAGAAGCTACAACCGCCCTTTCTTTCTCTGTAAGCTGGCTTTGTATAAGCGCTATATCGTCTGCGCTATTATTCCGAAATCCCCTTTCTGCTCGTTTACGTAATACTCTATCGCCTTATAATCCCCCGCCGTCGGCTTTCCCTTTATATTTATCATGTTGCCGGAAAAAACAACGTTTCGTCCGCTCTCGTCGTATATTCCCGCCAAAAGCGCCGTTACATATTCCCCGTTTACGCC
>CAKSBK010000256.1 GCA_934438035.1 uncultured Christensenellaceae bacterium | reverse complement strand
GCTATACATATGCGAAAGATTATATGGACGTTATTTTGGCGGGTATTCCTTTTTATATGTTTACTTCCGCAATGAATTCGTTGATACGTGCTGACGGCAGTCCCGCATATTCGATGATTGCGACTGCGATAGGCGCGGTATTAAATATGATATTGGATCCTATAGCCATATTTAAGCTTGGCTTAGGAGTAACGGGAGCGGCTGCGGCAACTATAATCGGTCAAATAGTTACTGCGGTTATTTCGGCGTTATATTTAAAAAAAACAAAGTTATTTAAGCTTGATAAAACGTCTTTTAAGCTTTCGATAAAAACAGTTAAAAAAATTGCTTTGCTCGGGGTTTCAAGCTTTATAATACAAATTGCAATTGTGACGGTAATGACGGTTGCGAACAATATGATAGTGATTTACGGAAGTCTGAGCGTTTACGGCGCGGAAATTCCTTTGGCGGTTATTGGTATTGTAATGAAAGTCTTTGCAATAGTTATTGCTTTTATTGTGGGAATCGCAGTAGGCGGTCAGCCGATAATCGGATATAATTACGGCGCAAAAAACTATAAGCGGGTTATTTTGACGTTAAAAACCGTTATTATTGCTAATTTAATAATTGGGCTTATTGCAACGCTTATTTTTGAATTTATCCCTCAGGCCGTTGTTGATATTTTTGGAAATGAAGGCGAATTATATAATGACTATGCCTGTAAATGCTTTAGAATATTTTTGGCGGGAATTATGCTTTTAGGCGTGCAGAAAACAGGCAGTATATTTTTGCAGTCAATAGGAAAAAGCGTAAAATCGATTATACTTTCTTTATCAAGGGATATTATATTTTTTGTTCCCGGGCTGTTAATATTTACGCCTGTATGGGGCGTTACTGGAATGTTATATATAGCTCCGATATGCGACGTTTTGAGTTTTATTTTGACGGTTGTTTTTCTTTATTCGGAGTATAGAGAAATGAAAAGACAGACGGCTTAAAGCTGACAAAAAAAGCGCTCCTTTACTTTAAGGGGCGCTTAATTATTTTATGGGCACAAGATAAGCTCTGATATAAACACAACTGCGCAGCTGATTATTGCCACTTTAAAAAGACCTTGGTTAAACCATGCCGCTATTATTCCCGCAACGAGCGCAAGTATTGCGGAAACCGGACTTTGCGTAGCCGTTAATATTGCGGGGAAAGTCATTACCGCAAGCGTTACATACGGAACATAATAGAGAAAGGAACGTATAAACACGTTGTTTATGGGTTTTCTTATAAGCGTTAAGGGAAGCACTCTTATTAAATAGGTTATTCCTACCATTATTGCAAGATAAATATAAACGTTATGCTGCATTCGAGGCTTCCTCCTTTTCATTATCTTGTTTTACCGGGAAAGCGATTGCGCCTACTAGCGAAATTACTACCGTAAGTATAATTGTTCTTATGCCTTCGGAAATTTCGCAAATACCGGGAATAACGGAAAATGCATAGCTTGCCGCAAAGCTTGAAGCGACAAGCAGGAGCACTTTTTTGCTCTTTCTCGAGGGGGGAATTATTATTGCCAAAAACATTCCGTAAAGTGCGACGGAAAATGCGCTTACGACCCTAAGAGGGAGTATTTCGCCAGCAATTATTCCGAGAGCTGTTCCGCCTGCCCAAAAAGGCATTGCCGTTAGCATGGCGCCGTAGTAATACTTGGGCTGTAAATAGCCGTCGGCGGCGATAGCTATTCCGAAAAGCTCGTCCGTAACCACAAAGCCTATTAAAAGGCGGTGTATAAGCGAGGTTTTGGGAGAAAGCTTTTGGCTTAAAGCGCAGCTCATCAAGAGATATCTTGCGTTTGAAATGAGCGTTATAAGCGCAACCTCAAAATATGCGGCGTTTGCGGCGATAAGAACAAAAACCGCATATTCGCCCGCAGAGGCGTTTGTAAATAAGCTTGCAAAAAAGCCCTGCGTGGCGGTAAGTCCCGCTTCTTTAGCGCATATTCCGAGAGAAAAGGAGACCGCAAAATATCCGAGACCTATAGGAAGACCGTCTATCATTCCCCGTAAAAAGCTTTGCTTTTGATGAGAATTTGTTGTTGAAACTGTTTTTCTTTTCATTATTTCACCCCTAAATTACATGTATTGTTATAACATATGGCTTGACATAAGTAAAGCAAATGTTTATTATGTGTTCATAAGAAATGCTTATGGAGTACAATATGATTTCAAAATACGGAATTTTTTCAAAAGTAGTGGAGACGGGGAGTTTTACAAAAACAGCAAAGGAAATAGGCTATTCACAGAGCGCGGTAAGTCAAACGGTGAAAAATCTCGAAAAAGAGATGGGTGTAACCTTGATTGAAAGAAAAAAAGAGGGAGTTGTTTTAACTGATGACGGAAAGCGGCTTATTAACGCGATACGTTCTATATAT
>CAKSBK010000255.1 GCA_934438035.1 uncultured Christensenellaceae bacterium | reverse complement strand
TGTCTATAGGATCCGGTACAGATATATCAAATAAAGAGCAAGCTTTATCAAGCGAAATTGTTCTTGCGCCCATTCTCATAGATACGTCGACGTTTTTAACCTTAAAAAAGTTATAAAGATCTTCGCCGAAAGAATTTTTTATAAAAAGCGCGTCAGTGTCGCCGTATGTATATATATGACGAGCTTTTTTGAACATATCGATAAAATAATTTTTATATGCTCTTATATGTCTTGAAGACTTTATTTCTTCGATATCGTAAGGAAGCATTCCGGAATACACGTTTTTCCATAAACGAGTGATGTATTTATCGTCCGTGTAGGGCTTTGCTATTCCTGAATATTCAAATGTTTCATCTCCGTCTACAAGCAGGCCGTACCAGCCGCAGACTCGCATGTTGATTGCTTCAAAATCGATATACAGCTTTGCGTTGTTGGCAATGTGAATGGGGGGCAGCGCCTTTTTTGAATACAGCTTATATATTTGGCTGGTAATTCCAAAGGTTTGACGAAGCGCTGCGTCATATTTTTCATAAGGCTGAATTTCCTCTGCATTTAAGAAAGCGTCTTCAAACTCGTCTTTTTTAAATGCGATGTATTCCATGCCCTTAAGCTGCTTTTTTGTATACGGAAGCTCGTAATAATCGGAGGACTTAACAGTATCCAAAGAAGAACTTTTTTTAAAAGGACGAGCTCCTCCGGAAGAAAATTTCCTTGTTTCGGTATCGTAAAATTCCCAAGCGCATATCTTATCTTTTAATGTAAAAAAACGTATTTCTAAAATAATAATCACCTAAAAATTAAATTTGTCAAATTACACACATAAACTGATTTTATCACTATAAAAGATTAAATGCAACAATTCTGTATCCGTTTTGGCTGCACTATGTAAAAAAATGTCTCAAAATTGATTTTATTCTCGCAATATGGTAAACTAAAAAATAATTTGTTTTTTGGAGCAGGTATGAAAAAAGCGATATTTATTGACGGCAACAGTCTTTTACACAGAGCGTTTTACGCATTGCCGCCCACGATGAAAACTAAAGACGGAAGATATACGAACGCGGTTTATGGCTTTTTAAACATGTTGTTTACCCTGAATGAGAATTATTCGCCCGACTATTTAGCCGTAGCGTTTGACATAAAGAAAAAAACGTTCAGAAATGAGCTGTATTCCGAATATAAGGCGGGAAGAAAGCCTACTCCTTTTGAGCTTAAGGAGCAATTTCCGCTTATACGCGAGACGCTAAATACGTTAAACGTACCGTATTTAGAGCTTTTGGGCTTTGAGGGAGACGACATTTTGGGGACTCTTTCAAAAAAAGCCGAAGAAGAAAATATATTTTCTTATATTGTCACCGGAGATAAAGATGCGCTTCAGCTTATAGACGAAAATTGCCATGTGCTTTTAACTAAAAAGGGTGTTTCCGAGCTTGAGGAATACTCTATAGAGCATTTAATGGAGGTTTACGGACTTGAGCCCTTTCAGATTGTTGATTTAAAGGCCCTTATGGGAGACGCTTCGGATAATATTCCCGGCATAGCGGGAATAGGAGAAAAAACTGCACTCAAGCTTTTAACTTCATACCAAACAATAGAAAAGCTTTATGAAAATATAGATTCGCTTGCGAAAAACAAGCTCTTGGAAAAGCTTATTAACGGTAAAAACAGCGCATTTTTAAGCAAGAGTTTGGCGACTATAAAAAGAGACATACCTATCGATTGTACTGTGGAAGCCTTGGCGTTTAACGGCTTTGAAGAGGAGAATTTGATAAATTGCCTTACAAATTTGGAATTTTTCTCTATGCTCAAGCGCTTCGGGATAATACAAAAAAAAGAAATAGAGAAAAAACAAGAGACTATATTAATTAAAACAGCTGAGGACTTAAAAGTCGTTAAAGATAAAAATCCCGACCCGGAATATTTTTCTTTCTTTGCCGAGGGGGATTCTTATTTCTTTTATTTAAACGAAAACGAATATGAAGCGCGCGTATCCCGTGAGCTTTTTGGCTCAAAGCTTTCTGACGAAGAGCTTTTCTGCGAGCTTAAAACATATTTTGAGAATACGAATGTAAAAAAATACCTTTGCGGAGCAAAGGAGCTTAAGCATTTTCTTTGCGGTTTTAACGTTGAAATATTAGGAGAGGTTTTTGACGTTGCGCTTGCGCAGTATGTCTTAAATCCTACGGGAAAGAGGCTTAAGCTTGAAGAGCTTTCTTCGGATTACGGTGCTTCTGGAAAGGCTTTGGCAATATACGAAATAGCCATTAAAGAAGAGAAACTTATAATAGAAAAAGAGCTTTCTTATATTTTTTACAACGTGGAAACTCCGCTTACGGAAGTATTGTTTTCTATGGAAAACGAGGGCTTTACCGTTGACAGAGCAAAGCTAAAGGAGCTTTCCGC
>CAKSBK010000254.1 GCA_934438035.1 uncultured Christensenellaceae bacterium | reverse complement strand
TCCCATAGCAATCGCCCTTGCAACAACGTTCTTTAAGAAAAAGTTCACCGCTGAAGAAATTAAAAACGGCCCCGTTAACTACATAATGGGCTTAAGCTTCATAACGGAGGGCGCAATTCCCTATGCGGCGGCAGACCCGTTAAGAGTTATTCCCTCCTGTGCAATAGGCGCGGCGGTTGCGGGCGGACTGTCAATGCTCTTTAACTGCACATTAATGGCTCCCCACGGCGGAATATTCGTGTTCGCGGTTGTCGGCAACTGGCCGATGTATATAGTATCCCTTGCTGCGGGCTCGCTTGTCGGAATGCTCCTTCTCGCAATTTTGAAAAAAGACGTCGGCGCAAAAAAAGCAGTTGCCAAAGAAAAGTAATTTCAAAGGAGTATGGAAAAATGGTTTCAAAAAACGTAAAAGTAATTAACGCACAGGGCTTTCATATGCGCCCCGCAAGCTCTTTTGTAAACGAGATGAGCAAATTTAAGAGCAGCGTTACAATAAATTTCGGCGCAAACAAGATTAACGCCAAGAGTATTATGAACCTCATTGCTGCCTGCATTAAATGCGGAAGTGAAATTGAAATAGTCTGCGACGGCGAAGACGAAAACGAAGCGCTTTCAAAGGCGGTTTCAATTGTGGAAAGCGGCTTCGGCGAATAAAAAACCGTTTGTTTAAAGAGAGGAAAACAGTCATGATGAAAGGAACAGCTATTTTCGGCGGATACGCCGTAGGAAACGCGCTTTTAATACTCCCCCGCAAAAATGCGGAAGCAGACAGAAAGCCTCTTTCAAAAGAAGAGGAGCAGGCGAGGCTTAAAGCGGCGATAGGCGAATTTATTAAAAAAACGCAGGCTCAGGCGGAGTATGTAAAAAAGAGCGTAGGCGAAAAAGAAGCGGATATACTTTTAGGGCATATCGCCATGATAAACGATCCTTACATGACAGACGAAATGCTTTCCGGCATTTCCGGAGGCTTATCCGCAGAAGAGGCGCTTAAAAATGTCTGCGATATGTTTATCTCCGTGTTTTCCTCCGCAGAAGACGAATTTACCCGCGAACGCGCGGCGGATATAAGAGACGTTAAGGCGGGCGTTTTGGAGGAGCTTACTCAAAACGGCGAAAACCCCGTTTTGGGCGCAAAAAAGGGCAGCGTTCTTGTAATAGACGAATTCACCCCCTCGGTTGCCGCTCAAATAAACCCCGAAAACGTATGCGCCGTCATAGCGCAGACGGGCTCCGTAACCTCTCACGGCGCAATTCTCGCAAGGGCGATGAAAATCCCCTCTGTGTTCGGAGTAAAAGACGCTCTTACAAATATCAAGGACGGCGAAGAGCTCGCCGTAGACGCCGTTTTAGGAGAAATAACGCCGCTGCCGACCCAAGAGCAAAAAGAGGAATTTTTCGTTAAGAGAGAAGAACATTTGAAAAGCGCTCTGCTTTTGGAAAAATACGCTTTACAGCCCGCAGTCACTAAAGACGGCGTCAAAAAAGACGTGTTTATAAACATCGGCAGCCCCGAAGAAGCCAAAGACGCCGCAAAAAACGGCGCCGAGGGAATAGGCCTTTTCAGAACAGAATTTCTGTTTATGGAAAAAGCCTCCGCCCCTACTGAGGAAGAACAGTTTTCGGCATATAAGGAGGCGGCTCAGGCGGTTTTGGGCAAGCCCGTTATAATCCGCACGCTCGACATAGGCGGAGATAAGCAGATAGACTACCTCGGAATAAAAAAAGAAGAAAACCCCTTCCTCGGCTTTAGAGCTATACGCTATTGCCTTAAAAACAAGGAGCTTTTCAAAACCCAGTTAAGAGCGCTCCTTCGCGCAAGCGCCTACGGCGACATACGCATAATGCTTCCGCTCGTTGCAGACGTCAGCGAAATAACCGCCGCAAGACAGCTTTTAGAAGAGGCTGAAGCGGAGCTTGAAGGCGAGGGCAAGGCGTTTAACAAGGATATAATGTTAGGCGTGATGATAGAAACGCCCGCAGCGGCGGTAAACGCAGATATTCTCTGTGAATATGCGGATTTCTTCAGCATAGGCACAAACGACTTAACGCAGTATACCCTCGCCGTAGACAGAGGAAACGACGACGTCGCTTATCTATACAGCGTATTTCACCCCGCAGTGCTGCGCCTTATCGAGCACATCGTAAAATGCGCAAACAAGGCGGGGATACCCGTAGGCATGTGCGGAGAAGCCGCGGCGGACCCGGCTTTTGCACCGCTTCTTATAAGCTTTGGGCTTGACGAATTTTCAGTAAGCCCGCAAAGCGTCGCTCGGCTTAAAAAGAGCATATGCGAAACGGATAAAAAGGAAGCGGACGAGCTTAAAAAAAGCGTTATGACAAAAACAAGCGCCGAGGAAATCCTCGGCATACTTAAAAGCCATATAATATAACTTCCATATATAAAGCGGCTCA
>CAKSBK010000253.1 GCA_934438035.1 uncultured Christensenellaceae bacterium | reverse complement strand
CAAAAAATTTTTAAACAAAGAAGCTTGGGCGGCTGCATTCATATATTGCGCGCTTAAGGATAACACAATTAACAACAATACGCTTTACGACATATTGAAAGAAGAATACGGCGTTAGCTCCGCCTCGCTTTCACGCTGCATTAAGCTGATAATTAACGCAATCGGAGAAAAAGATGAAAAATAACGATATAATTGATTTTCAGGAGAAATTTACAAAGGACTTCATCGCATGGTCAAACAAGCATCCCGAGCTTGCAGAAGACGAGCAGGCGCTTTTAGACGCAGCAGTTAAGGCGCAGATTAAATGGTATGCCGCCAAAAAAAATTGGCTCAACGGAATTTCTCCCAATGAATATTTTTACAATATAAACGACGCAAAAACATATGTTTCTCTGCTGATAAAATATATTGAAAACGATATATATATTCCCGACCCGTTAATCGAATGCTTAACGGAGGGCGACGACGAAACCTATAATCTGTTTATAAACATACTTGATACCGATTCTTCGGCCGATATTGAAGACGACAATTTAAACGAGCTCAAGGCAAGGATAATCGAGCTTATAACGGAAATGAGAAGAGATCATCCCTATTCAAGGTATATTTCCATTCTTCTTAGTATTAATGAACCGGGAAGACTGCTTGAAGCCGTAAGCTGCGCTCTTGAAGAGGCTCCAAACCAAAAATACATAAAAGAGCTTTTGTTAAACGCCTATCCCGTAAGCGAGGGGTTTTCCCGCATGGCGGTTTTGGATATTTTAACGGCTCTTCCTGACGATGATATGAAAACCGCCGATTTAGTTTTAGCGGAGCTTACCAGACTAAACGGAGATATAGAGTTAGGAGTGCTCTCATGTTATGAAGCCACCCTTAAAGACGAAAGAGCTCTTTCTCTTTTAAAAGAATACATATCCGCAGACGGTATCGATTATTTCACATACAGCCAGCTGCGCTATGCAATTGAGGCTATAACCGGAGAAGAGCTTCCCGAAAAAGATTTTTCGGGAGATTCGGATTACGACAAAATAGCAAATTTAAAGGAGGATGAAATTTTTGGCTGAATATAACTGCTACGCCGCATGCTCGTTCGGCTTGGAATTTGCCGTAGCTTCAGAGCTCAAAAACATGGGATTTGAAACCCGTTCCGCCGACGCGCGCGTATATTTTCGTGCTGACGAACAAGGCATTGCGAGAGCCAATTTACGCCTCTCCTGCGCCGACAGGGTTTATATCATCATCGACGAATTTGAAGCGCGCACGTTTGACGAGCTTTTCGAAAACATAAAGGCGATAAGCTGGTCAGACTATCTTTCAAAGCACAGCGCTTTTCCCGTTTTAGGCGACTCCGTCCACTCCGTCTTAAAAAGCGTAAGCGATATACAAAAAATCACAAAAAAGGCAATTGTAGAGAGCCTTAAAAGCTCGTACGGTCTTAACTTTTATAAGGAAGACGGCGAGCAGAAAACCGTTTATGTAAACATACTTAAAGATAACGTTACGGTATGCTTAAACACCTCCGGCACAGGTCTTAACAGAAGAGGCTATAGAATTAAAAACGGCACGGCGCCTTTAAGAGAGACTCTCGCCGCCGGCTTAATTCGCACGACGAGATGGTTTGACAGGCCTTTTTACGACATAATGTGCGGCTCGGGAACAATTACTATTGAGGCGGCTTTAAAAGCCGCAAACATCGCCCCCGGTATGTCAAGGAAGTTTTTATCGGAAACCTGGGGCAGCGAATATATTAAAGCTTACGCCTCGGAGCGTTCAAAGGCAAGAGCAGAAGAAATCCGCGGCGGTCTGCCGCCTATTTTCGCATATGATATCGACCCGAAAATGACGGATATCACGAGATACCACGCCAAAAGAGCGGGAGTTGACAGGTATATCGAAATTGCTATGAAAGACGCTCGCGAATTCACCCCCGTAACCGAAAAGGCAACCGTAATTTCAAACCCTCCATATGCCGTCAGGATGGGTGAAAAAGACGAGGTTCACAGCCTCTATAAGGCGCTCGGAAGCAGACTTTCTATGTTTCCCGACCTCAAATGCTACTTTATATGTTCCGACGAAGAATTCGAGCATTTTTTCGGCAAGAAGTGCGATAAAAAACGCAAGCTTTACAACGGAAACATGAAGTGCTTCTTCTATCAATATTTTAAATAAACTATTGACTTTGCAACACGGTAATGATAAAATATTACCTGTTGTGATAAGCCAACGTGGCCCAGTTGGTAGGGCAGCTGATTCGTAATCAGCAGGTCACGAGTTCGAGTCTCGTCGTTGGCTCCAACTCCGGCGGGGTGTGGCGCAGTTTGGTAGCGCGCTTCGTTCGGGACGAAGAGGTCGCAGGTTCAAATCCTGTCACCCCGACCAAATCGAGTATTCGTAAGGTATTTACTTATGAACAC
>CAKSBK010000252.1 GCA_934438035.1 uncultured Christensenellaceae bacterium | reverse complement strand
CGAATTATAATTAACCGGTTTTAAAGCGTAAAAAACGGGTTATAAACTGATTGGAATTTAATGAAAGCAGGTTTTTATATATGAAAATTATCGAAGGAGGAGTATGCGCCGCAAAGGGCTTTTCTGCGGGAGGCATACATTGCGGTATTCGCAAAAATAGGGAAAAAAGGGATTTAGCGCTTATATTAAGCGAAAATGAAGCTTCAGCCGCGGCGGTTTATACGACTAACCTCGTAAAGGGAGCGCCGCTTATCGTAACAAAAAAGCATCTTTCAAACGGCAAGGCGAGGGCGGTTATCTGCAACAGCGGAAACGCAAACACCTGCAACGCAAACGGAATAGAAATTGCGGAAGAGACTTGCGGGCTTTTGGCAAAAGAGCTTAATATCGCAAAGGAAGACGTAATAGTCGCTTCAACGGGAGTTATAGGCGAGCCTATGAGCATTGCGCCGTTTAAGGAGGGAATCCCCGTTCTTGTAAATAGTATAGGAGATTTCAGCTCTCAGGCGGCAGAGGGAATAATGACTACGGACACAAAGGAAAAGAGCGTAGCCGTGGAGTTTACCGTCGGCGGGAAAATCTGCCGTATCGGCGGAATTGCTAAGGGCTCGGGAATGATACATCCCAATATGGCGACTATGCTTGTGTTTATAACTACGGACTGTGCCGTAAGCTCAAAAATGCTCGAGACGGCGCTTAAATCGGACGTTAAAAATACGTTTAACATGGTTAGCGTGGACGGAGATACCTCCACTAACGATATGGTATGCATAATGGCGAACGGAAAGGCGGAAAACTGCCTTATAGATGAAGAAAACGACGATTTTAAAGAGTTTATGAAGGCGCTTAACACCGTCACGGTAAATCTCTGCAAAAAAATTGCGGGAGACGGGGAGGGAGCGACAAAGCTTATAGAATGCGGCGTTTACGGCGCAAGAGATGAAAAAACGGCGAAGACCGTGGCAAAATCCGTTATATGCTCGTCTTTGACAAAGGCGGCTATGTTCGGTGCGGACGCAAACTGGGGAAGAGTATTGTGCGCAATAGGCTACAGCGGAGCGGACGTAGACGTAAACAAGGTAGACGTAAGCTTTATTTCACCCGCAGGCAAGGTTGACGTGTGCAAAAACGGCGCGGGAATACCTTTTTCGGAGGAGCTTGCAAAAAAAGTTCTTTCGGAAAGCGAGATTGAAATATCGGTGGGCTTAAACTCGGGCGAGAAAAGCGCAAAGGCGTGGGGCTGCGACCTTACGTACGATTATGTAAAAATAAACGGAGATTACCGCACATGATGAAAACTATGCTTAATATAACAAATCCGCAGCGTGCAAGGGTGCTTACAGAGGCGCTGCCGTATATTCAGGAATATGCGGGAAAAATAGTCGTTATAAAATACGGCGGAAACGCAATGATAAACGAAGAGCTTAAGGAAGCGGTTATGGGAGATATAGTGCTTCTTTCCCAGGTTGGAGTTAAGGTTGCGCTTGTTCACGGCGGCGGTCCCGATATAAGCGACATGCTTAACAAAATAGGAAAAAAGAGCGAGTTTATAGACGGTCTTCGCGTTACGGATAAAGAGACGGCGGATATTGTTCAAATGGTGCTTGCGGGAAAGGTAAATAAGAGCCTTGTAAACCTGCTTGAAAATAAGGGCGGAAGAGCAATAGGCCTTTCCGGAATAGACGGACACATGATAAAGGCGGATTTTAAAGACGAAAGGCTGGGGTATGTCGGCAGCATAAAAGAGGTTGACATAACCCCTGTTTCGGACGTGTTTGAAAAGGGATATATTCCCGTTATATCCACAATCGGCTGCGATGAAAAGGGAAACGTTTTTAATATAAACGCAGATACCGCGGCAGAGAGAATTGCGGGCGCCTTAGGGGCGGAAAGCCTAATTATAATGACGGATATAAGCGGAATACTTTTGGATAAGGACGATCCTGATACGCTTATAAGGGTGATGTATGCGGATGACACCGAGGAGCTTATAAGCGAAGGCATAATTTCGGGAGGGATGATTCCCAAGGTGAAGTGCTGCACGGACGCAATTAAAGACGGCGTTAAAAAAGTGTTCATAATAGACGGAAGAATACCTCATTCCATACTTATAGAAACGCTTACCGACGAAGGTATAGGCACAATGGTAGTAGGCGGAAAGGAAAAGGGCGATGAACACTAAAAAGAGAGACGAAGAATACGTTGCGCATACATACGGCAGATACGACCTTGAATTAGTCAAGGGAAAGGGCTCGTTATTGTATGACGAAAAGGGAAACGAATATATAGACATGGCGACGGGAATAGCCGTTAACACTTTCGGAGCCTGCGACGAGGAATGGTTAGACGCCGTTACAAGCCAGTTAAAGACGCTCTGCCATACCTCAAATCTGTATTACACCGAGCCCTGCACGTCTCTTGCG
>CAKSBK010000251.1 GCA_934438035.1 uncultured Christensenellaceae bacterium | reverse complement strand
GATGAATACTTCAATTCAATGATTTAAATTCGATGACTTGTTTTGCTTTAAAGTAATCGGTGGTTAATTTATGCATACATTTGTTTGAATATTATTGAGCATTTTGTTTCTAACAACTACAGTTTCAAGTATTTCTTCTTGTAAAATGGTCAATGGAAGATTTAATTCGATGTTGAAAGCTTCACTATGGCGGATTTATTCTGAATATCTATGCGAAACAAAGAAAAAATCGCCCTTGAGGCGCTTTACTACCCCGCCTGCGACATGCTCTGCAAAAGAGACGTTTACGACTGGGACATTTCTCATTACGAAATATCTAAAGAGGACGAAGCGCTTATAAACGCAAGGCTGGGCCTCGGCAGAATGGACGGAAAGGGAAATGTTTCTCATATGATGATGCTCGTTTCCCTTTATCTCGGCGAGCCGGAAAAGGCGGCGCTTGCAGAAGTAAGCCCCGTCTATGCCGACCTTACGGGAATGCCCAAAACGATTATGTTTTTATCGGAATTTGACGGCTTAAGAATACAGGACGAGTATTTTGCAGCCCGCTTAAAGAAATTCGGCGTCGATACCCGCGTTATAATTTACCGCGGAGTTACGCACGCTTTTCTTGAAAAAATGGGCTTCCTGCCGCAGGCGGAGGCTTCGGTTTGCGAGCTTGCAAAGGAAATTAAAGCGCTTTAAGTATAAATTTTTAAATATTGCAGAGCCTGACGGCAGACGCCGCCGGTCTTTTTTAAAAGGAGTGTAAAAATGCAAAAAAAGGTTTTAGGCGTACTTAAAAGAATAGGAGCCCTCATAATTATTCTTACGCTTTTATTTGCTTTTGCTCTTTTTTCCTTTAAAACCGCAAATACCTATAAATACTCTCTCAAAGGCGAAGAGGCTTATTTTTACGAGGGATATTTAAAAATAGGCGATATTGACCAATTTGTAAGAATAAAAGGCGGGAATAAAAATAACCCGGTAATGCTTTTTTTGCACGGAGGCCCCGGAAACCCCTTAAGCTGCGTTTCCTACACGTTTGCAGAAGAGCTTTACGGAGATTTCACGGTATGCGAAATAGACGAGCGGGGAAGCGGCAGAACTTATGAAAAAAATCATGAGCTTCCTACGTTCGAGCTTCTTTTACAGGATATTGACGAGCTAACGGATTATTTGCTTAAAGAGTTTAAAATAAACAAAATTATTCTTGCGGGCTATTCCTTCGGAAGCGCCATAGGGCTTAAATATGCGCAGCTTCACCCGCAAAAGATTTCGGCATATATAGGAATAGGTCAATGCGTTAACATGAAAAGCGCTCTTAAAATATCATACGAAAAATATTTAGCCGAGCAAAACCCGCCTTTAGAGGATTATTCTCTTCTTTTAAAGGGAAACGCAAGCGCCGAAGAAAGCATCAAGGCATATCTTTCCGTAAAAAATAAAATAGAAAGCGCTTCTTACAAAAGCTTTCAAAAGGACGGCTTGTGGTATTTTTTAAGCGCTCTTGCGGGGCCGTATACGGATTTTACCGATTTAAGCTGGAAAATGAAGCAGACCCTCTTTTTAAACGAATATATATCTTCTCAAAAAGAGCTTTTAGAATATCTTTATACGGAATTTGACGCTTACGACGTAAAAAGCCTTAACTGCCCCGCATATTTTATAACGGGAGAAAACGACGTAGTCTGTCCGCCCGAGCTTACGCAGGATTTCGCCGCAAGCTTAAGCGCCCCCTATGTTTCTTTTGTAACAATAAAAAAAGCGGGCCACTCCGTTATGTTTGACAATGCGGAGGCTTTCCGTCAAGCGGTAAAATCCGCCGCGGGCAGCCGCACGGGTGAAATTTTAGCGGAATAATGACGAATTTTGCGTGTTTTATTGACAAAACGGTCACCTTTTGCTAAAATACTTTCTGTATTCAGATTATTAGTATGACCGCGCATTCGGGCAATGTATAGTCTTAAATATGCTTTGAAAGATGCGCTTTTTTTGATGTTTGGGTACAAATATATTTTATTCGGAGGTACCCATAAATGAGTACAGGTAAAGTTAAATGGTTTAACGCAGAAAAGGGCTACGGCTTTATAGCAAACGACGAAGGCGGCGAGGATCTTTTTGTTCATTTCTCCGCTATTCAGACGGACGGCTTCAGAACTCTTGACGAGGGACAGAAGGTTTCCTTTGAAATTGAAAAGGACCCCAAAAACCCCAGTAAATTAAGAGCCGCAAACGTTCAGAAAATATGATTTAAGCCTTTAAGCGGTCGTAGGGCCGCTTTTTTGTTGCAAAAAATTATTATCTCCTTAAGAAGCCCGAAGCCTCCCGCTCCCCTCAAACAAAAATCCTGAGCGTTTGCGTTCCGACCGACGGGAGGAACGCATAGCCGAAAAAAGTTGGTAGGCAAGCGAAGTAAAAATAACCGAGCGAATGCGATAGTTATT
>CAKSBK010000250.1 GCA_934438035.1 uncultured Christensenellaceae bacterium | reverse complement strand
TTTTATTGTCTCTTGAGGACTGTATTTCGTCAAATAATGCCTGCTCGGCAGGATTAAGTGAAGCAGGGGCAACCTGCGTAAAATACCAAACCGCCAACCCGGCAACCGCCAGAACCAGCACTCCCAGTACAATACCGAGTATTATCATCGTCTTTTTTGTGTTTTTAGCTTTCTTCTCCATTTTAAGCTCCTTAAACAATTATAAAAGCAATTCTATTATATCATGAACTTAACATAAATAATGTTAAAATTATGTATACTGATAACTAATTAATTATATATTTCCATAAAACTCCCGTCAATGTACCGAAGCAGCGTTTTTCAAAAAAATAATAAAAAAATATAATTCGTATTTTTTAAACTCGATTTTTATGATAAACTTTATTTATTGCAATTATACTATCTGATACGGAGGACTTTATATATGAGCATAGCGGATAATATTTTCATAGAAAACTGCAAATATATTTTGAAAAACGGCTACAGAGACGATGAGCTTTCCGTACGTCCCCATTGGGAAGACGGCACGCCCGCGCACACGATAAAATGCTTCGGTCTTACAAACCGCTATGATTTAAGAAAAGAATTTCCCATACAGACCATAAGAAAAATAAACTTCAAAGGCGCCGTTGACGAAATTCTCTGGATCTGGCAGAAAAAGTCCAACAGAATTTCCGACCTCTCCACGCATATTTGGGACGCATGGGCAGGCGAAGACGGAACCATAGGAAAAGCTTACGGATATCAGCTCGGCGTTAAGCATCAATATAAAGAGGGCATGTTTGACCAGGTTGACAGAGTGCTTTACGATTTAAAGCATAATCCGCAGAGCCGCAGGATTTTAACAAATATATACGTTCACGAGGATCTTCACGAAATGAACCTTTACCCCTGCGCTTATTCCATGACCTTTAACGTTTCTGGAAACGTGCTTAACTGCATTTTAAACCAGCGCTCTCAGGATATGCTCGTTGCAAACGGCTGGAACGTTTGCCAATATGCAGCGCTGCAAACCATGATCGCTAAAGACGCGGGGCTTATACCGGGAGAGCTTCTTCACGTAATTGCCGACGCTCATATTTACGACAGGCATATACCGATTGTAGAGGAGCTTATAAACAGAAAGCCCCTCCCCGCTCCCAAGCTTGTAATCGACCCCGACGTGAAGAGCTTTTACGACTTTACAACGGAAAATATTCGTCTTGAAAATTACGAAAACCAAGGAGGAGTGGGCAAAATCCCCGTTGCGATATGATAACTGCGGTAGCTGCTATAGATAAAAACAGAGGTATAGGCAAAAACGGAGAGCTTTTAATACATATTAAAGAAGATATGAAGCACTTTTCCTCGTTAACCACCGGACATACCGTGGTTATGGGAAGAAAAACCCTTGAAAGCTTTCCCGGAAAAAAGCCACTTAAAAACAGAAAAAACGTCGTGTTGACAAGAGACCCGTCTTTTACCTGCCCCGGTGCGGTTATATTATTAAGCATAGGCGAGCTTCTTTCGTATATTTCAAAAGAAACCGACGAGGTGTTTATAATCGGCGGAGGAGAAATATATTCTCTTCTCCTCCCTGTTTGCGACAGAATGATATTGACGCAAATTGATAAGGAATTTGACGCCGACGCATTTTTTCCCGAGTTTGACGAAAGCGAATGGCAAAAAAACGTGCTTAAAACCCTTTCCACCGAAAGCGGAATAAGCTACAGCTTTGTGGAATACAAAAAAAAGCAGCGGTAAGCTGCTTTTTCATTTTTATCAAAAAACTCCTGATTTTATTTTTTTTACCGTTTTTAAAACCTCCGCCGGGCTTTTTGCTATATACGCCGCCCCCGCCGCTTTTAATTCCTCTTCGCCTCCGTATCCGTAGCTTACGCCTATCGTCTTTATGTTAAACCTTGCGGCGCCCTTAACGTCGTAAAGCCTGTCTCCTACCATTACCGCGTTTTCTCCGCTCAAATCCGGAAAATTCCCGATAATATATTCTATAACCTGTTCTTTTGTCGGTCTCTCCTCTTTTAAATTGTTGCCCGCAAAAAAATCAAAATAAACGTCTATCGAAAAATGACGCAAAATCTCCTCGGCAAGCTCAACGGGCTTTGAAGTCGCAAGAATTATTTTTAAGCTTTCTTCCTTTATACCTTTAAGCATTTCGTCAATGCCGTCGTATTTTTCGTTGTCGAATATGCCGTACTTCTTAAAAAAATCCCTGTAATATGAAAGCCCTAAAAGCGCTTCCTCATGGCTTAAGCCCTCAAACGCCTCAAGCGAGCTTACAAGCGGGGGTCCTATGTATTTATAAAGCTTTGTTCTGTCGCCGACCTGTCTTCCAAAATGCGAGAGCGCAAAGTTAACCGATTTTGTTATGCCCTCGGCAGGGTCCGTAAGCGTTCCGTCAAGATCAAATAAAATATATTTTAACAT
>CAKSBK010000249.1 GCA_934438035.1 uncultured Christensenellaceae bacterium | reverse complement strand
GCTAAGGTCTTGCCCTCTGTGAGGTTCTCTTCAATACTCTCTTTATAAAGCTTCGCCTGCTTTTCGTCGTTTATAAGTATCATTATGATATCCGCATTTTTAGCAGCCTCTGCTGAGGTCATTACCTTAAGACCTGCGTCCTCCGCTTTTTTCCAGCTCTTGCTGCCCTCGTAAAGGCCGACTATTACGTCAACGCCCGAATCTCTTAAGTTAAGAGCGTGAGCATGTCCCTGAGAGCCGTAGCCTATTATCGCTACCGTCTTGCCGTTAAGCTTTGCCAAGTTACAATCCTGCTGATAATAAATATTCTGCATCTTTTTATCTCCTTAAAATTATTTTCGCTTTATTTACGCATTTAAGCGCATTATTTGATGATAGTTTCCGTCCCTCTTTGAAGAGCGACGACGCCTGTTCTGCACATTTCGATTATTCCTAAAGGCTCGATAACCTCAATAAACGCCTTTATTTTTGACGGTTCGCCCGTAACCTCAATAGACATAGCGTCTTTTGAATAATCGATTATCTTTGCGCGGTATATCTCAACCGCCGTCATAATTTCATTTCTGTTTTCAGGTGTGTTTGCAACCTTAACTATGGTAAGCTCTCTTTCAACGCATTTACCCTCCTCCAAAAGCTCGACAGCCTTTATGTTGTAAAGCTTTTTAAGTTGGTTAATAAGCTGATCTCTTACATGCTCGTCACCGTTTAAGGTTATTGTCATTCTTGAAAAGCGCGGGTCTTCGGTCTCTCCGACCGTCAAAGAATCTATGTTAAATCCCCTTCTCATAAAAAGACCCGATACTCTTGCAAGCACGCCGTATTTATTTTCAACATAAGCCGCAATTACGCTTCTCATCAGTTTTCCTCCATTTCCACGCTTGTTATCATGTCGTCAATTGAGCCGCCCGGAGGAAGCATGGGAAGAACCATTTCGTCAATGCCGATAATAGTATCGATAAGATAAGGTTCGTCGCTCTTCATCGCCTCCGAAAAAGCCGCTTCAAACTCGTCTTTTGTGGTAACTCGCTTTCCCTTTGCCCCGAAAGCCTCCGCAAGCTTAACAAAATCCGTTTTTCTTTCAAGCACGGTGTTTGAATATCTCTTAGAAAAGAAAAGCGTCTGCCACTGTCTTACCATTCCGAGAACGCCGTTGTTGATAAGAACAATTACTATAGGCGTTTTATACGTAACGGCAGTCGCAAGCTCGTTTAAATTCATTCCGAAGCTGCCGTCGCCCGTAATAAGGACGGTTTTATCTCCCGTGGCTATCTGCGCTCCTATAGCTGCGCCCATGCCGTAGCCCATCGTCCCGAGTCCGCCGCTTGAGGCAAATCTGCGGGTTTTCTCAAAGTCTACATACTGCGCCGCCCACATTTGGTGCTGTCCTACGTCAGTCGCTATTATCGTGTCGGCGTCTTTAACCTTGTTTATAACGTCAAATATCTTTATGGGAGTAAGCGCACCGTTTGCACGCTCTTCTTCCTTTGCGATTATTTTTTCTCCCTCCGCCTTTAGCTCAGCTACCGTCTTTTCCCACTCGGGGTGTTTTGCTTCGGAGCATTTGTTAAGTATTCTCTCAAAGGAATCCACAATATCGCCCGTAAGGCCTGCGTCTACATTTACGTTTTTGTTTATTTCGGAAAGGTCGGTGTCAAGCTGTATTATTTTTGCGCCTTTAGCATATTTTGAAACGTCTCCCGTAGCTCTGTCGCTGAAGCGCACGCCAACGCCTATTATAAGATCCGCCTCTTTATTCGCCATAGAGGACGCATATTGACCGTGCATTCCCTGCATGCCCAAAAATCTGCCGTAAGAATTGGGAATGGCGGAAAGCCCCATAAACGTGCAGCCTATATAAGCGTCTATTTTTTCCGCAAGAGCTTTAATTTTTTCGGTCATTCCTTCGCCCGCAGCGCCGCCGCCTATATAAATATAGGGTCTTTTGGCTTCGTTAATAAGCTTAACCGCCTTATCTATATCCTCTTCCGAAACCTTGTTTTGAGGGTAATATCCTACAACGCCCTTTTTATTAAACTCGCATTTTGCAAGCTGAACGTCTTTGGGGACGTCTATAAGCACAGGACCCGGCCTTCCGGATTTTGCTATTTTAAACGCCTCTCTTATAGTGTCGGCAAGCTCGGAAACATCGTTAACAAAGTAATTGTGCTTTGTTATAGGCATTGTAACTCCCGTTATGTTTATTTCCTGAAAGCTGTCTCTTCCTATCTGGCTTGTGGGGACGTTTCCCGTAATCGCTACCATGGGAATGGAGTCAAGCATCGCCGTTGCAATTCCCGTTACAAGATTAGTTGCTCCGGGACCCGAAGTTGCAATAACAACGCCGACCTTACCGGTCACCCTTGAATATCCGTCCGCCGCATGGGAAGCTCCCTGCTCATGAGCGCAAAGCACGTGATTAATTCTGTCCTGGGC
>CAKSBK010000248.1 GCA_934438035.1 uncultured Christensenellaceae bacterium | reverse complement strand
ATACGGTATTTTAAATTTTTCTTCAACATTCGCCCTTGAATAGCTTTATTCAATTTTTGTTAACAATATAGGTATTCAATTACAGCATAAATATGTTATAATAAATTTTATGGCGGAAAACTTGTTTTTCGCGCCTATTTTAAAACGGAGGCTACCCCTTGAAAAAGAGCTTAAGATTTTTCATAGCCGTAATTTCGGTTATTTCTATATTTTTTACAATGTTTATTCCCGCGGTAAGCGCCGCGCCGGCGCTTGATACCGAGCTGTTATCCCAATGCAAAGAGTGGATGGTGGTAGATTCCAAAAGCGGAACGGTAATCGCCAAAAGCGACACATATCAGGATAAAATCTCCCCCGCCTCCACAACCAAAATACTTACGGCGATAATCGCTCTTGATAAATGCCAGCTTACCGACGCAGTCACAATAGACCCCAAGGCAACCATTCTCGGAAGCGATTCTTCAAAATGCGGTCTTGTTGCGGGCGAAACGTTAACCGTAAAGGATCTTATTTACGGAATGATGCTAGTCAGCGGAAACGACGCCGCGCTTGCGCTCGCATATCATATAAGCGGAAGCATTGACGCATTTGCGGAGCTTATGAACCAAAAGGCTCAGGAAATAGGAATGACCAATTCCCATTTTGCGAACCCTCACGGCCTTGATAACGACGAACATTACGTAACCTGTGAGGATATGGCAAAGCTTGCGGTTTACGCCTCGGGATATTCCGAGCTTATGAAAATAAGCGCCACGCAGACATACACCATACCCGCAACCTCGAAGAGCATCGAGCGTCTTATAACCTCGACAAATAAGCTATTATATACCCCCGATTCGGATTCCGTATCGTATAAATACGAATACACCACCGGCTTAAAAACCGGCTCGACCTACCGCGCGGGAGGCTGTATAGTCGCAACGGCAACAAAGGGAGACCAGGAAAGAGTCGCACTCGTTTTCGGAGACCCTACAAACGGCGGCGTAAACAGATGGAAAATAGCCAAATATCTTTTGGAATATTCATTTAACAATTTTACGACGGTCTCCATCGGTGAAAATATAAACAACATGGAGATAATGGCGGATATCTGCGACGCAACGGATTCCTCTCAAACGAGCCAAATTAAGCTTGATATGGATATCCCCGAGGACCTCGTGGTAACCGTCGATAACGAAACACTGGGAGATTCCCCCGAGTTTACGTATAAAGTCGAAACGGATACTCCTCTTCGCACGCCCGTAAACAAGGGCGACGCCGCGGCAACCGTCAAGTTCTACTACGGCGGAAACGAGGTTTATTCCGCAACGGGCTATTACTCCGTATCTTTGGAATCGGTTGCGGATTCAAGCGGAAAACAGGGTATAGTCTCTCCTATAGATAAAGACGAAATCTCAAAGCATGACACTATTAAAGATTACAGCAAGCTTTGGTGGTGGCTCGTTATTCCGGCGGCGCTCATATTGTTTATAGTAATACGTCTTTCCGTTAAAAACAGGCGTCCTTCAAGGAAGTATTCAAGAAAAGTCAACCGCTCTATGAATCCCCCGGTGCGCTATAAAAAAAGACGTCACAAGAGCAGTCGTCTAAATTCGGGAGTCCGCACGAGAAAAAGAGGCGCTCAGCTTAAAAACACCTCGATTCGCATTTCAAACACAGGCACGGGGCGAGTTAACGCAAGCTCCTCCAAAAGAAAAAGAAGATATTAAAATAAGCCCCGATAAAACGGGGCTTTTGTTTTCATAAAAATCAGGTAAATTATTATTTTACGGTTGCTTTTTCAGCCTCGCAAAATTAAAGCATGCTTTTTTCCGAACATCCGTAAGGCAGACTTGCCGTAAACGGCACACCGTCCTTTACCCGGTGAACGGTATGCCCGAAAGAGCTTTCTTCGCCCGTCTTCGGTCAATCGATTATAATATAATCCGTCCCATTGCAGCTTACCTCTCTAAAGGAATAGTCCTTTAAATTCATCGCAGTTTGCGGCGACATATTTCTAAAATATTGAAAGCCGGCGGATTCACCATTTTTCAGCTTGTAGTCAAACGCCACATAGTCCTTTTTTACGTTAATGCCGATAAGCTCGGAGTCCTCAAGCTTATTTTTCGGTCTGTAATACTCCCCTATCTCGCTTAGCATTTCAATATCGCTCACGGAAAACTCTTCTTCCGCTTCGCCTTTAAGCATATCGGAATACGTTCTTATGCTCTCGTTTTCTCCCGTTTTAAGTATTTTTACCGCTTTATTTATTCCGTTTACAAACGCCTCTTCGCTTAAAAAGCTCACGGGAATAAGTCCGCTTTCGTCAGGCAATTTCAGTTCTTCATAAGCCGCATTTTTACAGCCCGCAATCATAAAAACGATTAAACACGCAAGAATCATCGCAACCGGTTTTTTCATAATTTCTCCTCCTCCCCCCGCAAAAGCGGGGGCAAC
>CAKSBK010000247.1 GCA_934438035.1 uncultured Christensenellaceae bacterium | reverse complement strand
CAAGTATTTTTTAATATCTTCAAACGTGGGGAGATATACGCAGTTATGCGAATGGGCGTTAATAGCGTTAACGAGGTCAGTCGCATGAATTTCACCCTTATCTATATCTCTTCCCGGGTATATGTCCGGCACCATTACGACGTCAGCCTTTTCAAAAGCGAGCGCATATTTATCTTTAAGCGTTTTTGCTCTTGTGTAGGAATTACACTGGAACAAGACGTAGAGCTTTTTATGAGGATAGCGAGAAGCGCCGTCAAGACAGGCCTTGATTTCCGTGGGGTGGTGAGCGTAGTCGTGGAATATTTTAACTCCGTCTTTTTCTCCCATGAGCTGGAAACGTCTGCCTGCAAGGTGATAATGCTTCATTATCTGGGCGCATTGCTCAACGGAAATTCCGCAGACCTCGTGAGCGACGGCGATTGCGGCAAGGGAATTTTGAACGTTGTGCATTCCCGGTATGCCTAAGGTTATGCGCCCTAAATTTTCGCCGTTTTTAATTACGTCGTATGAAGGGCAGCCGTTTTCGTCAAACGTGACGTCGGCGCTGTTGTAAATTCCGTTTCCTTTTACGGAATAAGTTATCACTTTGCGCTTGCAGTGCTCTATTACTTTTTTGGTGTAAAAATCATCCGGATTTGCAAAGAGTATTCCGTCTTCCGGCAGTAGATCCGCAAAATCCATAAAAGTGTTTGTTATGTCGTCTATATCTTTAAAATAATCAAGATGATCGTCGTCTATATTGTTTATTACAATATAAGACGGGTGAAGCGTCATGAAGCTTCTTACATATTCGCAGGCTTCGGTTATAAAGAGGCTTCCCTTTCCGAGGCGCACTCCGCTTCCCATCCAATCAACCATTCCGCCGACGTGAACCGTTGGGTCAAGGTGAGAATCCTCCGTTAAAAGCGCGAGCATGGAGGTAATTGTGGTTTTTCCGTGACAGCCCGCTATGCCTACTGTTTTGGGAAATTCTTCCGAAATCATGCCGAGCATAACGCTGCGCTCAAGCATGGGAATGCCCATTTCCTTTGCCTTTTTAAATTCGGGGTTATAGGGCTTTATTGCGGCGGTATAAACGGCTACGTCTGCGCCCTCGACGTTTTTTTCGTCCTGACCGATTACGGGTTTAATTCCGTTTTTTTCCAATGCGGCGGTAAACTGCGAGGTTTTTGCGTCTGAGCCGGTTACATTATATCCTAAATTTTTAAGTATCATCGCAAGCCCGCTCATTGAGCAGCCGCCTATACCTATAAAATGAATTCGCTTCCCGCGAAGTTCGGAAATTTTCATTTTCGAATGTTCCTTTCGGTTGCAATTTTTAAAATATAACTAATTATACTCTAAAACAAAGTTAAATTACAGTATTAAATAAAAAAAATTGCATTCCGTCGCAAAACTGTGATAAAATATGAATGTTAAATTAAAAGAGAGGAAAAACATTCGATATATAACGAATGAAAAAGAGGGGTTTTAATGAATCGAGCAGCTACCAGAAAAGAAAGGCTTTGTACAATAACCGCAATTTTAACCGCAAACCCGAGTGTGGTTTATCCGCTGTCATATTTTGCGGAAATGTTCGGGGCGGCGAAGTCTACAATGAGTGAGGACGTTGCGATAGTTAAAGACGCGTTTTTAAAACAGGGGCTCGGAAGCATAAGCGTGGTTATGGGAGCAAACGGCGGAGTTAAGTATGTTCCCAATCTAACGGACGCGGAAAAAAATGCGTTTTTAAAGGAGCTTTGCCGAAAGATTAACGATCCTTCAAGAATTTTGCCCGGAGGCTTCATATATACTGCGGATATTTTTTATGATTCTAAGTATGTTGACAATATGGCAAGGATAATATACGGCTATTATCAAAAAGCTCAGCCCGATTTTATTATTACGATAGAAACAAAGGGAATTCCTCTTGCTATGCAGGTTGCAAGGCTCTTCGGCAAAAGCCTTGTAGTGGCAAGAAGAGAAAGCAAGCTTACGGAGGGCAGCGTAATTACTCTTAATTATTTAAGCGGCTCGTCAAAGAGAATGCAAACGATGTCTTTATCAAAAAGAGCGGTTAAAGAAGGACAAAGAGCAATCATAATAGACGACTTTATCGCAGGAGGGGGGACGGTAGGAGCCGTTGCGGAGATGATGAAAGAGTTTTCAATAACCGTAGTCGGCTGCGGGATAGCTATCGCCACAAAGGAACCCGAGAAGAAAAGAGTGGACGGTTTTAAAAGCGTGGTAACTCTTAACAATATAGATGAAGAAACGGGAGTTATTGACGTGACTCCAACGGTATATTAAAGTAAAAACGCCTTTGCGGGCGTTTTTTTAATGAGATTTCTATTATATTTAACAGAAAAGAAAAAATTTTCAAAAAAATCAAAAAAAGTAGTTGACATAAAAAGTATAAGGTGATATATTAAATAGGCGCTCGCGAGAGCGCGGCACATTGAAAA
>CAKSBK010000246.1 GCA_934438035.1 uncultured Christensenellaceae bacterium | reverse complement strand
CCGTTTCAATCGCTGTTGTTCCCGTCCCGGGAAAAACATAGTCGGTGCTTATGTAAACCATTTTTATGTCAAGCTCTCGGCACGCCTCCGCAATGTTTTTCGGTCCATCTGCGTTAACCTTTTTTGCAAGAAAGGCGTTTTCCTCCGCCTTGTCAACCGCAGTATACGCCGAGCAATGAATTACGGCGTCCGGCTTGTAAGATAGAATATAGTCAAATACCGCCTGTTTATCGGTTATGTCAAAATCCTCAATATCAACGCCCCTGTTTTCAACGCCTCTTTCGTTTAAAACCTTAACGACGTCATGCCCCAGCTGACCTTTTACTCCGGTAACAAGTATTTTCATAATGCCCCCTTTAAAAAATTACAGACCGACACCGTTAATGTCGGTCTAAAAAATCTATCTGTCTTTATACATCTTTTCGTAATACTGCTGATAATCTCCGCTTATTATGTGTTCCCACCACGGTCTGTTCTCAAGGTACCACTTAACCGTCTTTTTAATTCCCTCGTCAAAGGTAGTCTCGGGAAGCCAGCCTAATTCGTTATGTATCTTCGTCGGGTCTATGGCGTATCTTCTGTCATGTCCTTTTCTGTCCGCAACGTGCTTGATTAAGCTTTCCGGCTTGTTAAGCTCTTTTAACACGGTCTTAACTACCTGCATATTCGTGCGCTCGTTATGTCCGCCGATGTTATAAACCTCTCCTACTCTTCCGTTATGAATAATGAGGTCTATAGCCGAGCAATGATCCATTACGTAAAGCCAGTCTCTTACGTTTTCACCCGTGCCGTAAACGGGAAGCTCTTTATCGTTAAGCGCGTTCGCTATCATAAGCGGTATGAGCTTTTCGGGGAAATGGTAGGGGCCGTAATTGTTAGAGCACCTTGAAACGGAAACGGGAAGACCGTACGTCCTGTGATATGCAAAAACCAAAAGATCCGCGGAAGCTTTTGAAGCGGAATACGGGCTTGAGGTATGAATGGGAGTCTCCTCTGTAAAGAAGAGGTCGGGTCTGTCAAGAGGCAAATCTCCGTAAACCTCGTCCGTAGAAACCTGATGATATCTCTTTATTCCGTATTTTCTGCATGCGTCCATAAGCACGCCCGTTCCAAGAATATTCGTTCTTAAGAAAAGACCCGGGTCTTCAATAGAACGGTCAACATGGCTTTCCGCCGCAAAATTAACTATAATGTCCGGATGATATTCACAAAACAGCTTGTCGACCGCCTCTTTATCCGCAATATCTCCCTTAACAAAAAAGAAATGCGGGTTATCCATAACGTCCTCAAGCGTTTCCATATTTCCTGCATACGTTAAAGCGTCATAGCAGATTATGTCGTAATCCGGATGCTTATCAAGCATATAGTGAACAAAATTACCGCCGATAAAGCCGGCGCCGCCTGTTACCACTACTTTCATTTTTTACTCCTCGTCATTATATATAAATTTTATATCGCAATCCTTTAATAAAGGCGCATTTAAATCCTTTTCGGACATCACCGGGTTTTTAATTCCCCAATCAATACCTATTTCCGGGTCGTTCCATCTTATGCTGACTTCGGTTTTGGGCGCATAATCGTTATCCACTTTATACGCGAACTCCACGTTGTCCGTCAAAGATAAAAAACCGTGGCCGAAGCCTCTCGGGATTAAAAACTGATACTTGTTTTCCTCGGAAAGCTCCGCCGCAACCCATTTTTTATATGTGGGGGAGCCCTTTCTTAAATCCACGGCAAAGTCCATTACACTTCCCCTTAAGCAGCGTACGAGCTTCGCCTGAGACATATCCCCGTTTTGAAGATGTATCCCGCGCAAGGTTCCTTTCTTTGCGGAAAAAGACTGGTTATCCTGAACGAAGTCGTAAAAAAGCCCGTGCTTTTCCATCTCGCTTTTTGACCACGTCTCCATAAACCATCCTCGGTTATCTCCGAAAACCTTGGGCTTTAAAATGTAAACTCCTTTAATTTCAGTAGCTACTAACTCCATGAAAGCCTCTCTTTAATAAAGAATTTTCCCGTCCGCAACCTTTTTAAGATACTGCCCGTAAGGAGATTTACCGTATCTCTCGGCAGATTCTATAAGCTCGTCTTTTGTTATCCAACCGTTTATATATGCGACTTCTTCAACCGCGGAAATCTGTATTCCCTGATTTGTCTCTATCATCTTAACAAATTCCGTAGCCTCGTTTAAAGCGTCCACCGTGCCCGTATCAAGCCACGCAAAGCCTCTTCCCAGCGTTACTACGTCAAGAGAGCCGTCTTCAAGGTACATTCTGTTAAGGTCCGTTATTTCGAGCTCGCCTCTTGCGGAGGGCTTAACCTGCTTTGCAAGCTCGCAAACCCTGTTGTCATAGAAATAAAGTCCCGTAACGCAGTAATTGCTCTTGGGATGGACGGGTTTTTCTTCGATGGAGACTGCCTTTCCGTGTTGGTCAAACTCGACAA
>CAKSBK010000245.1 GCA_934438035.1 uncultured Christensenellaceae bacterium | reverse complement strand
GTATACGTCTATGGTATAGCTCATAGTCTGGAAGGTGTAAAATGAAATTCCTATCGGAAGAGCAATCGCCGGCACCGCAAGAGAAGAAAATATGGGTATTTTCTTTATCATCTCAACGGCAAAGCCCGCATATTTAAAGTATCCCAAAAGCGCTAAGTTTATTATTACGCAAACCACCAGCACCGCTTTCATTTTTCCCTTTTGGCCTCTCACGCGTTCTATTAAAAGACCGCTTACGTAGTTTACCGTAATTGAAAAGAACATTAAAAGCACGTAAACCGGCTCTCCGAAGCCGTAAAAAATTATACTGACTATAAACAGCCATAAATTTTTAAGCTTTCTCGGAAGAACATAGTATACGCCCAGCGTTACTACGAGATATACGAAAATAAACAGTAAGCTTGAAAATACCACGCTATAGTTTCTCCTTTAAAAAGAATGTCATGCAGTCTCCCGCATGACACCGTAAATCGTTTTTGTTATGTTTATATTATTTCCCTGCGGATTCGAATATTTTCTCCATATCCGCATGCTTTGCGGAAAGAAACATCGCTACATAATTTCCGTTTGTAAGCACCTTGCACTCGTTTGCAAGCGCAAAGTTCTCCGCATCGTAATTTGCAGACTGAGTTTTAACCTCCGCAAGACGATTTTCAAGCTTTTCCTTTATCCTTGAAGCCGCCGCGTCGTCCGCCGCTTTAACCATAATAACCTCTTCCGGGAAAACGCCGTCCATAGTTACGTAACAAGCGGATTCCGAAACGTCCGCCGCCTCAATGCCGTAAAGATCTAAAAGTCTGTCAGTGCCGATATCCATAGCTCCCTCTATCGAAAGGTCGGAAATTATCTGCGTCTTAACCGCGGCAATGTCGATATCCTTTGCCGCTCCGCCGTTTGCGCCGCAGCCTGCAAACGCAAATATAAGCGCAAGCGCCAAAACCAATGCTGTTATTTTTTTCATTTTAAAAAATTCCTTTCAAACTTATAAAGAATGCTTCTTTAAATATTCAATCCAAGCCTTGCAGCCCGCTTCCGTGAAATGCACACCCATATTTGTGGGGTCGCTGCAATATTCCGCCTTTAACGTTTGTCCGTCAGAGGAATACATTACCGACGCAACGTCCGTGTAATACCAGCCGTTTTCTTCGCACATAGCCAAAAGCCTCTTGTTGTATTCCTTAATATTATCGTTGTTTAAGCCTTTTCCTATTATTTTGCTTGTGGAGGTCATAGGAGTCATGGATTCGACTATAATTTTAACGTCGGGAGACTTTTCAAGTATTTTTCCTACTAAAGTCTTATAGTTTTCTATAGTATCGTCAATCCCGTAAAGGCCGATGTCGTTCATGCCGAGCATTATATAAACCTTTTTAACGCCGGATTTCTGTATGCAATCCTCTATAAGCGTCTTTTGCCCCTGATATGAAGGATGAACGGATTTATCGGAAATCTCCCAAAGAGCGTTGGCACAGCCGAGAGAGCCTGCCGTAAAGAACTGAGCCTTGCCGAGCTCTCCCGACGAAGCGGCATAATACGAAAGCTTAAGGCTTACCGAATCTCCTACGAACGCAGTGTCGTCAAAATACGATGCGTCTACTTCCGCGCTTTCCTCTAAAAAACCGGAGGTCTTTTCAGGCGCCTGTGTATCCTCGGGCGTTGGAGTCGGGGCGGGCGTTTCCTTGGGAACAGCCGTTACTGCGGGCGGCATTGTCGGGTCGGGAATATCCGTCTTATCTTCCGTCGAGCATGCGGCTAAAGCCATGGCGGCAAACGTAATAAGTAAGCATAATAAAAATGCGGTAAATTTTTTGTTCATTTAACTTCTCCTTATTTAAAGTCGATTTTATAATACCCTATAATGCGTTTTTTTGCAACCGTTTGCCGCCCATCCCGAAATAAATTAATAAATTTTTTTATTTCAATAAAAAAGCGGCTTAAGCAATTCCTTAAACCGCGTCTATTAAAACCTATCAGTCAAACTCTACCATTGTCTTTATGACTTTCTTCGTACCGTTGTCATAAATATTCTGGAAAGCGTCCTTTGCCTCGTTAAATTTAACCCTCTGGGTGATGATGGGTCTTAAATCAAGCCCCTCGTCTCCGATAAACTTAAGGCAGGCAAGAGTTGCCTCAACGGAACCCATTACGGACTGCATCGTGCATTCCTTCATTACAAACTGGTCGATATTCCAGCCGTCAAGGGGCTTTTCAAAGAAGCCCGCTATAGCAAGAGTTCCTCTCTGAGCGATAACCTCAGCGCAGTCGTTCATAACGTTTGTATTTCCCGAGCATTCGATTATAACGTCAACGCCGTCTTCGCCGCACTCTTCTCTTATGAAATCGGTAAGAGGCTTCTGAGTTGAGTTAACAACTACGTCCGCACCGATTTTCTTTGCTATGTCAAGCTTAAAATCCGTTCTTCCGGAAACCATAACCTTTTTAGCGCCGATATGATG
>CAKSBK010000244.1 GCA_934438035.1 uncultured Christensenellaceae bacterium | reverse complement strand
TAAGCGCAGCTTTCGCCGTGCTTTTTATTAAAAATTCATCGTCTTTTGACGGAATATGATATATGTACGTTCTTTTCGCTCCGATTTCGTTAATTATATCCCTCTTTGCGGAAAGATAAAACGGATTTAAAAGCGCGATATCCGGCTTAAAGCCGTTTAAAAAAGCAGCATGCTCGGCGCTGTTAAAATCGGCGTCGCCCGATATATAAACGCTTTTTTCTCCCATTTTCACAAGATAAACATAGTTAATAACGTCCTTATACTCCTCTCCCGAATGACATATAGCATGAAAGCTTATTTTAAAAGCTCCTATGGAAAAGCTTCCTCCCCTCGGACTTCCGCTCTCGGGGATAATCAAAGGCACGTCGTTTTCTTTTAAGTATCGTTCATTAAGCTTTTCGTCAAAATGGTCGGGATGAGAGTGGGTATATATAAGACAGCGCACGTTTTTAAAGCCGTCTTCCCCTGAAAAAACCTCGTTTAACACTTCTTTATTTATTCCGTCAAAAGGTTCTCTTCCTTTTGAAAGAAAATCCGCAAGCAGGGTTTCCCCGTTATATTGAAGCTTTACCGCACAGTTATGATATACCGTAGCGGAAACATTGTTTTGCATTATTTCTCCTTATAAAAAAGAGCCTGCACGCAAGCTCCTTTATATTAACTTCCGTAATTAAATTGTAACACAACCGCATGACGTTGTGTATATCTGCAGCAAAATTACATAAAATTATGGCGTTTTTGCATAATCTCAGATAAGTTACATACCTTTTACATTAAACTTAGGAATATAACCTTCATCCGCACTTTCCCTCTCCTGAATATATCCGTTAAGATTGAGCTTCTCAACATACTTTTTTACCCTCAAAAGCTCGGCGGAAGTTATTTTTCGCGAAAGCTCGGGATGTCCCTCAACTTTTGTTACCGGAGTATATTGCGCCATTATGCTTACAATGGGATTTTCAAGCTCCGCTATCTTCCTTAAAACCGCAAGCGTGTTCATAACATGCCCCGGCAAAATAAGGTGGCGTATAAGAGTTCCTCTTTTCATCATCCCGTCTTCGTCAAAAACCGCCTCTCCCGTCTGACGAATCATTTCTTTAATCGCCTCATTTGCAGCCGCGGGATAATCCCTTGCCCCGGAAAGCTCCGAGGAAAGCTTTTCGTCGGCATATTTATAATCGGGAAGATAAACGTCTATAAGCCCCTCTAAAGATTTTAAAGAAGAAACGCTGTCATACCCGCCGGAATTATAAACGACGGGAACCGGCGGCTTATATATTTTAAGCGTTTCTTTTATAGCGTAAGTAAAATGCGTGGGATTTACAAGGTTAATATTGTGCGCCCCCTGTAAAACAAGCTCACGCATAATTTCCGCAAGTCTTTCGGGCGAACAGATTTTCCCCTCACCGTCTCGTGAAATTTCATAGTTCTGGCAAAACGCGCACCTTAAAGAACAGCCTTTAAAGAAAATCGTTCCGGAGCCGTTTTTCCCGGAAATGCAGGGTTCTTCCCAAAAGTGAAGCGCCGCACGGCATATAACGGGATAAAGGGGACTTTTACAAAAGCCTCGCTTATTTTCTCTGTCTGTATTGCAGCTTCTGGGGCAAGCTTTACAATACATCTTCGCCCACCAGGAATCTGCAAACCTCCGCTCTCGTAGGCATAGCGGGCATAGCCCCTCTCTTTGTCGCACAAAGAGCGGAAACGGCGCAGGCATAGCTTACCGTCTCATGAGCCATCTTTGCCGGCTCGTTTAACAGTTGGAACAGCACCGCACCCATAAAGGCGTCGCCGCAGCCCGTAGTGTCAAGTGCTTTAACGTCGTAAGCCTCAACAGTTCCGCATTCGTCTCCCGCCATAAAATACACGCCTTTTTTGCCGAGCGTTATAAACACCGCTTTTTTGCCTTCCCCGTATATTTCTCTCGCCGCCTCATCCGGAGAAGCTTTTCCCGTTATAAGGCAGGCGTCTTCTTCCGAAAGCTTAATATAATCGCAAAGCTTTATCGCTTCTTTCATAATTAAAGCCGCTTCATTTTCGTTTTCCCAAAGATCGGGTCTGTAATTTGCGTCAAATGTTATTATTTTTCCTTTGCTTTTTGCATATTTTGCCGCATTTAATATCGACGACCTCGCAGGCTCCTTTGAAAGCGACACGCCGCCGAAATGAAACGCTCTCGCTCTATCTATTACGCTTTTGTCAATATCGTCCGCAGTAATTAAAGCGTCCGCTCCGCGCACAAACCTGAAAGTGGGCTGCATATCTTCCGATAAATTTATAAATGCAAGAGTCGTATGCTCCCCCGCCATGGTTTTAACGCCGGAAATGTCAATTCCTCCGCGTATAAGCGCATCCTTTAAAAAGTCCGCAAAGAAGTCGTCTCCAACCGTGCCGATAAACGCGCAGCCTCCGCCTAAAGCACTGTAGGCGGCAAGCATGTTTGCGGGCGCTCCCCCCG
>CAKSBK010000243.1 GCA_934438035.1 uncultured Christensenellaceae bacterium | reverse complement strand
GAGTAGAGGAAGGCATTTTCTGCATTCTGGGAGATGTTTTCGGAAATCTCATAGCGCAGGAGGTTTTAAAAAATCACCCTCAGGCGCAGGTTGTGGGAGGCGTGGGCTTTTTCTCAAATGCGCTTAATTTATGCAAATTACCTTGCGAGGGGGCGCAATTTTTCACAGCGTCTTCTTTTAACGATGCGTATTTTGAGACGGACAAGCCCGTTGTTGTAACCGAGGTGGATTCGCCCTATAAAGCGGCGGACACGGCTTTAAAGCTTTCACGGTTTACGGACGGAGACGTTTACGTTATCTTTGGGCAAAAGGTTGAAAAGATGAACGTATGCGATATAAACTGGCTTCCGGACGAAGCTTGGAGCTATAACTGCGCAATAGTTATGCCGGCTCTCGGTTTAAAAGAAAAGCAAGCGTATACGTTTAGGGATTTAAACGAGGTGATGGACGTGTTAAGAGGGGAAGACGGCTGTCCGTGGGATAAAAAGCAGACCCACCGAACCTTGAGAAAATATCTTCTTGAAGAATGCCTGGAGGCGGTTGAGGCGATTGACGAAGAGGACGACTTCGCTCTTTCGGACGAGCTCGGAGACGTGCTTTTTCAGATTGCATTTCACGCAAGAATAGGAAAAGAGATGTCTTCGTTTGATAACATAGACGTAACTACGGACTCATGTAAAAAGATGATAAAGCGCCACACGCATATCTTCGGCGCAGAGAAAATAAACACGGCGGACGGAGTTTCCGAGAATTGGGAAAAAATCAAAAGGGAAGAAAAGCAGGAAAAAACGGTGTATGATTCGGTAAGCGACGCAACGACGCTTTCCGCGCTTATGCGTGCGGAAAAGGTGCTTAAAAAAGCGGCGCTTTACGGCATAGGGGAAAATGATATTAATAACCTTAAGAAAAAGCTTGTAAACGATTTGGGAGCTTTATTGGCGTCCGCGGAAGCGGGAAATGAAAAAAATGCGGAAAAATGCGGAGGAGAGCTTCTTTTTGACGCGGTAAATTATATGCGTCTTTTGGGATTAAGCGCAGAAACGGCACTTTATGCGGATATAAGGGATTTTCTTTCATATGTTAAACAGTCTGAAAGTTAATTAATATGTGAAAACGGTGCGAAAAAAGTAAACTAATTGCTAATTTATGCGCATAACGCCTATTTTTATATAAAAAGAGGTTGTAATTTGCGGTGATATTGGGTATAATTTCATTTGTGCAACAAAAGTTGTTTTGATTAGTTATTAATTAATATTTAGGAGGATACAAAGGTGAAAAAGAATGAAATGATAAGTGCTATTTCTCAGAAGACCGGTCTTTCCAAGAAGGATTCCGAAAAGGCGCTTGCTGCTTTCATGGATACGGTAATTGAGACTCTCGCAGCTAAGGACAAGGTTCAGCTTGCAGGCTTCGGTACTTTCGAGGCAAGAGAGAGAGCTGCAAGAAAGGGTATTAACCCCCTTACAAAGGCTCCTATCGACATTGCGGCTTCCGTTGTTCCCGCTTTCAAAGCAGGCAAGGGCTTTAAGGACGCTATCAAATAAAAAGTCACTTTTAATTTTATGCTCCGCTTTTAAGCGGAGTTTTTTTTATGCCTTTTTGACATATTTAAAAGCGTATTATATAATTACAGCAAAAGAGAGGTATGTTTATTTTGAGGTTAGATAAATTTTTAAAGGTTTCAAGACTTATTAAAAGAAGAACCGTAGCTTCTTCCGCTTGCACGGGAGGAAGAGTGCTCGTAAACGGAAAAGAAGCGAAGGCGGGTTATAAGCTTAAGGTAGGAGATGTTATTACGGTTGAGTTCGGTCAAAAACCGCTCAGCGTAAAGGTAAAAGAGTTAAAAGAGACGGTTAAGAAGGAAGAGGCGGAGAGCCTTTACGAGGTGATTTCATAATGAAAGCTTATGCCGTGCTGCTTTGTGCGGGAAGCGCAAGAAGAACGGGGATAAACAAAAATAAAATATTTGCGGATATTGATGGCGTTCCCGCCGCTTTAAAGGCTTTAAGGGCGATTAAAAAAAGCGGCTGCTTTAAGGGCGTAATTTGCGCCGTAAGAAAGCAGGATGAAGAAGAATTAAAAGCGCTTTTTAAGGAGGAGAACATCCCTGTGAGCTATGTATACGGCGGGGCGGAGAGGGGAGACTCCGTATATAATGCCCTTAAGGCTTTGCCGGAAGACGCTGATACGGTTTCAATACATGACGCGGCGCGCTGTTTTACAAGCCCTGAGCTTATAAAAAGATGCGTTTTGCGCGCCTGCGAAAGCGGCGCGGCGGCTGTCGGGAAGTATAGCGTGGATACGGTAAAGCAGGTAAAGGATGGGAAAATAGTTAGTACGCTCGACCGTTCCAATATAGTATTGATAGAAACGCCTCAGGCATTTAGGGCGGATATTATAAAAAAAGCGTATGAAAACGCAGCGTTAAAGGGCATTAAGGGAACGGACGACTGTTATTTGGCGGAATGCATAGGGG
>CAKSBK010000242.1 GCA_934438035.1 uncultured Christensenellaceae bacterium | reverse complement strand
TTTTTTCGGAAGAGGAGGCGTAATGCCGTATAAAAGCTTTTCCTCTGTCAAGAGGAAAGCGTAAGAACGGCATTTACGCCGACGTTGTGCCTTTTTGGGATAGAGTCGGGGCAATGACATATAAAAGCACTTCCGCTTTCGGCGGGAGCGCATAAGTTGTTCGCCGGTTTCGACGTGCGCCGTCAGGCGCATATAAAATATGAAACTTAAAAAAGAAGCTCGAAGCTTCCCGCTTATCTCAAGCAAAAGCTCCGAGCGACAGCGTTCCGAGCGAAGGGAGGAACGCTTTGCCGAAAAAAGTTGGTAGTCAAGCGAAGTAAAAATAACCGAGCGAATGCGATAGTTATTTTTACGGGAGCGACGACGTGACTTTTTTCGGAAGAGGAGCAGCAACGCCGCATAATAGTCTTTTCGCCGTCAGGCGGAAAGCGAAAAAGCGGCGTTTGCAAAAAATAGGGCTCCCAAAAAGGTGGTAGCGACTGCAAGCCGTCGCGAGGGCGTTTACAACCGAGCAGGCGCGCCGAGCGTGCCTTTTTGGGATAGAGTCGGGGCAATGACATATAAAAGCACTTCCTCTTTAGCGAAAGTGCGTAAGAATGTCATTTGCCCCGACGAAGGCTACCTTATTCTTCACCCTGAAAAGCTCGTCGATAAACAGCCTTTCCGCGTCGGTAAAAACATGTGCGGCAGGGTATATAAGAAAATCCTTTTTCTTCGGCGCGTCGCCCGAAAGCTTAATCTCCGCAAGCGCATGCTTCTTTAAAAGCTCCTCCGGAACGCCGGCGCAAAGCATATATGAATTATTTATAAGCTCCAGCGTTTCTTCCGCCATAGCTCTGCTGTTTACCGTAATTACTCCCGGCACTCCTTTGTTAATCTCCGGGACGACAAATTCCGGCTCCGCTATATACGGCACCTGCTCCGCCGGATAGCAAACCCTGATTCCGCTCGCATAAAGCTCATCAATCGATATTTCCCGCTTGTCGGCAAGAGGATTTTTTGCGCTCAGCACCGCACGCACGTCATATTCCCAAACAAGCTGATGAGAAAGTCCTTTTTCCAATAAATACGCCAAAAAATACTTTTCATACCGCTCTTCAACGGATATCGCCGCAAGCGTATAATTGTTTTCATAAACATTCTTTATCGCTTCCATGGCGTCGCATTCGCATATTGAAAAATCCATACCGGCTTTTTTAAAAACAACTGATAAAAACGAGCTTGCCGCACACGCCGCATAAGCTTCTCTCGGAACGGCGAGCCTGATTTTGCAGGAGCCTGCGTTTTCGCCTGCGGAGTAAATGTTTTCCATTCTTTTAAGCTCGCAGAGTATATTTTTTGCATATTTTAAAAATTCTCTGCCCTCGTCCGTGGGAACGGCTCCCTTTGAGGTCCTTTTAAAAATGGTTATGCCGAGAGTATCCTCAAGCTCCCTTATTGCCTTAGATAAATTGGGCTGCGCCATGAAAAGATTTTCCGCCGCCTGAGAGATAGAGCCCGTGCGCTCAACCTCGACTGCGTATTTAAAATGCAGAGTGTTCATAATATACCTCTCTTAAGAATGGTTTTCCTCTCTCAAATGTCTTGATAAAACGGCTAACGACGCGGCTAAATTTTCGTTTTTTACGAGCACGCCCTCGGGAACGTTAAGCTTTTTTATAGCAAAATTCCATATGGCTTTAACTCCGCTTTCAACTAGGACGTCGCAAACCTGCTGTGCGCTTGCGGCAGGAACGGTTATTATACCTATATGTATATGCATTCTCTTGCACAATTCCGGCAGCTTGTTTACATCAAACACTTCCTTGCCGCATATAAGCGCACCTATTTTTCTTTCATCGTTATCAAACGCCGCAACTATATTAAGTCCGTAATTTTTAAACTCGTCGTTTGAAAGAAGCGCCCTGCCCAAAGACCCCGCTCCTATTATAAGCGCGTCCGTGGTATTGTTATACCCTAAAAGCTCTTCAATATTTTCAATTATCTGTTCGACCTCAAAGCCCACCTTAGGAATGCCCTTTGTAGTGGCAATGGCGGCGATATCCTTTCGCACCTGAACATCGTTTAAGGAAAGCTCGCAAGCAATTGCCGTTGCCGAAACATATTTATTCCCTTCGCCTTGTATTCTTTTTAAATAGTCAAGATAATAGGGAAGGCGCTGAATCGTCTGTACTGTCAAGCTCATAATATTCTCCGTAAATTCATATAAAATTATTATATTCTTGCGGGAGGGAGATGTCAAACTCGCCGGGGCAAATGACATTTTTACGCACTTTCGCTAAAGCGGAAGTGCTTTTATATGTCATTGCCCCGGCTCTATCCCAAAAAGGCACGCTCGGCGCGCCTGCTCGGTTGTAAACGCCCTCGCAACGGCTTGCAGTCGCTACCACCTTTTTGGGAGCCCTGTTTTTTGCAAACGCCGCGCTTACGCTTTCCCGCTAAAGGCGGAAAAGCTCTTATGCGGCGTTGCCGCTCCTCTTCCGCCCAAAG
>CAKSBK010000241.1 GCA_934438035.1 uncultured Christensenellaceae bacterium | reverse complement strand
GCGCTATTATCAGCTTTGTCGTATCAGGTATTTCCTCTCTGAAGGCCTTTCTTATCATAGAATCCGTATGAGTATCAACGGCGCTTGTAGAGTCGTCCAAAATAAGCACCTTAGGCTTCTTTAAAAGAGCGCGCGCAATGCAGAGCCTCTGCTTCTGACCTCCCGAAACGTTTGTTCCTCCCTGTTCAATATAAGTATCATACTTTTCGGGAAGAGTTTCTATAAATTCATCTGCGCAGGCTTCGGCGCAAACTCTCTTAATATCTTCATCCGTTGCGTTTTCGTCTCCCCAGCGAAGATTTTCTTTAATCGTTCCCGAAAACAGCTCGTTTTTCTGCAAAACCATGGAAACTGCGTCTCTTAAAACCTTTATATCGTAGCTTTTAACGTCTTTACCGCCGAGCATTACGCTTCCGTCGGTTGCGTCGTAAAGCCTTGCGATAAGTGAAACAAGGGTAGATTTTGAGCTGCCCGTCCCGCCTATTATGCCTATCGTCTGCCCGCTCTTTATATGAAGGTCAACGTCGTATAAGCAGTATTTATCCTTATTTTTAGCATAGCTGAAGCTTACGTCGTTAAAGTCTATATCTCCGTTCAATACCTCCGTTTCCGGATTATCGGGGTTTTTGATGTCGGGTTCTTCGTCCAAAACCTCAATTATTCGCTTTGCCGAGGCTGCGCTCATCGTAAGCATAACAAATATCATCGCAAGCATCATAAGACTCATAAGCATCTGCATTATATATGTAATTATGCTCATAAGCTCGCCCGTGGTCATTTGATTTGAAACTATAAGCTTTGCGCCTATCCAACTTGCAAAAAGCATGCACACGTAAATACAAAACTGCATAAGCGGCGTATTCCACGCCACAAGCTTTTCCGCTCTGGAAAAGAGCTTATATATTTTTTCCGAAACCTTGCCGAATTTCTTGTTTTCTTCGTCTTCTCTTACAAACGACTTAACTACCCTTATTCCCCTTACGTCCTCCTGAACTACAGTGTTAAGGTCGTCGTAGGTCGTAAATACGCTTTCAAAAACCGGCATCGCCTTTTTTATTATTATAAAAAGTCCGATTCCGAGAACGGGTATTACCGCTAAGAATATTAAAGAAATTGTGGCGTTTTTACTGAAAGCCATTATTAAAGAGAACACAAGCATAAGCGGGCTTCTTACGGCTATTCTTATAAGCATCATATATGCCATCTGAACGTTAGTCACGTCCGTCGTCATTCTCGTAACAAGGCTGGAGGTGGAGAACTTATCAATGTTTAAAAAGGAAAAGGTCTGCACCTTATAAAACATGTCGTGACGCAGATTTGCCGCAAAGCCGGAAGCCGCCCTTGCGCTCGCCCCGCCCGCAAGCGCGCCGAACACAAGCGATAAAATCGCAAACAAAACGAGCATGATGCCGTATTTATATATTTCCGGCATATTTCCCGCGTTTACGCCCTTATCCAAAAGATCCGCCATATAATACGGAATAAGCACCTCCATTACCACCTCAAGCGCTACAAACACCGGTGATAATATAGAAGGAAGCTTATATTGCCGTATGCTTTTCATAAGTTTTTTTATCATACTTACCTCCCTGTTTATCTTTTAAATTTTAATCTTTTAAATTGCTTTTAATTTTTTCCAGCACGTTAAAAAATATATTAAGCTCTTCCTGAGAAATCCCCTCTATCATCTTTTTTTCCGTTTCCACGGATTTTTTTTCGAAATTCTCAAAGGAATCGTTCGCCTTTTTCGTGAGCGTTATCTGTTTTAAACGTGCGTCTTCTTTTGAAGGCTCTCTTGTTACAAGACCATTTTTCTCCATGTTCTGCAAAATCCCCGTAGCCGTTGAGCGCCTAATATTAAACTTCTTTTCTATATCCCTTTGATATACGGGCTCGGAGGATTTTTTTATTAGATAAATTATTCCGCCCTGAACAAAGGAAGGGCGGAATTCCTCCCCTTCAGCGCAAAACATGTATTGTTTTATAAGATTATTTACGCATCTGAATTCATGACATATGTTTTTTCGCATTGCAAAATCGCCCCTTTTGTTAGGTTGCTAACAGTATATCATCTAAACTTTTTATTGTCAATCGCTTTTACGCATTCAAAACAAGTTTATTTACTAAACCTATAACAAATAAATATAGTAGTTCTCCATATACAAAAAGCGCCGCAAACGTCTATTTTTAAGCCGTTTTTTAACTGTTTTCGGGCGAGAAAACAAACCTTTTGTAATCTTTAAATTCCGCTGTTTTAACGCTCGTTTTGTTGACTTTTACGGTGCAAAGTAATAAAATTTTAATGAAACGGAGATGAGGTAATATGTTTATTTTGCTGTTTGCATTATGGCTGATACTGAACGGAAAAATAACACTCGAAATTGTTCTTTTCGGGCTCGTTATTTGCGCACTCATATATCTGTTCATGTGTAAATTTATGAACTTCAGCATTAAAAAAGACTTAAGGCTTATGCGAAACACAGGTTATTGCA
>CAKSBK010000240.1 GCA_934438035.1 uncultured Christensenellaceae bacterium | reverse complement strand
CTTTATGTCCTTACGGTAAAGACGTCTCAGAGGGCTTTTCGAAATACATTTTGACGGCATATCAAAAAGGCTATGAAAATATTGTGGGCGGCGGGGTGACAGGCTCGCTTCTTTCCTATCCCGCAGTTAAATTTATAGGCGTAGTAGGCGGTTCGGTGGTGTTTGTCGCGCTTATGATTTTATCCGTAATGACGGTTTGCAGAATTTCGCTTAAAAATATAGGCACGACTATAGGACGTTCCGTTTCTGAGAATGCGAAAAGGGCTGCGGAAAAAATAAGAGAGGAACGCCCTGCAAGAGAAGAGCGCTTGAGGCAGAAAGTGGAAAGGGAAGCCTTTACATATGAAAGCGAGCCTGAGGAGCGCGAATATCCAAAAGGGACGGCGTTTGACGAAAATCTTTCGGAAGAAAAATATGAAGAACCCGCTAAAGAAAAATACGAAGAAGCTACGCAGGAGGATTTTTACGACGAATATGAAGATGAGGACGATGAAAAGTCCTTTATGTTTGACAAGCAGAGCGATTACGACGTAAACGACGAGTCTCTTGTGGACGGTGGAGAGTATATTGCGGCGCAGGATTCGGAGCTTGACCTTTCCGGCTTAAGAATAATAGATAAAATGCACGGAAGAGACTCGGATGAGAAAAAAGCTTCGTTTAATAAAGTTAAAAAGAGCTACGATTATACCGTGGATTCGCAGGACGGCTTTATTTACGAAAATTACGACGAGCCCGAGGAAGAAAAAACATACGAACATGAAGAATACAGTTACCCCGGGCTTTATGAAAACGCGGATAATAAAGAAAAAACTCCGCAGGAGGAAGAAATTTCTTATACGAAAGACATTGGGGGGACTAAAGCAAAAGAAGAGCTTTCAAGCGAGAAAAAAGAGGAGGTTGCCTTTTAAGCCTGCTTTGGATGAAAAGACCGCTTCAAAGGAAAAAAAGAAATTTCGTTTCCCCTCCGTGGAGCTTCTTGACAAGCCGTCGGGAACTGACAGAAACTCCGCCGCTTCAAGAAATGAGATAGATGAAAACGCAAGAAAACTCGAAGACGTATTTTCAAGCTTTGGGGTGGACGTTAAAGTGGTAGACGCGCTCGTTGGTCCAAAGGTTACGCGTTACGAGCTTCAGCCTGCGCCGGGTGTAAAAATTTCCAGGATAAAATCCTTAAGCGACGATATTGCTCTTAATATGGCGGCTAAGACCTTAAGAATAGAAGCTCCCGTTCCGGGAAAATCCGTAATAGGAATAGAGCTTCCGAATAAATATGAGGCGGGGGTTCTCGTAAGAGAGCTTATTGATTGCCCTGAATTTAGAAATTTTACGGCAGAGCTTCCTTTTGCTTTGGGAAAGGATATTTCGGGAAAGAAGCTTTATGACGACCTTGCGAAAATGCCGCATCTTCTTGTTGCGGGAACTACGGGCTCGGGTAAATCCGTCTGCCTTAACGTAATTCTTTTAAGCCTGATATATAAGCTGCCTCCGGAGGAGCTTCAATTCATAATCGTAGACCCTAAGCAGGTTGAATTTTCCGTTTATAACGGCATACCTTATTTAAAGGTACCGGTAATAGAAGATAAATCAAAAGCGGCGGGCGCGCTCGTTTGGGCGGTTAAGGAGATGGAAAAGAGATATAATCTTTTAAAGCTCTCCGGCGTAAGAAATATTAAATCATATAACCAAAAGAGAAAAGAAGCGGGCGAAGAAATTATGCCTAAGCTCGTAATAGTAATAGACGAGTTTGCGGAGCTCATGATGGTAAGCCCCAAGGACGTTGAAGACGCGGTATGCAGAATCGCTCAGCTCGGAAGAGCCGCGGGAATTCACCTTATTATAGCCACGCAGTCTCCGAGAGCGGATATATTTACAGGTCTTATTAAGGCAAACGTTCCTTCGAGAATTGCGCTTACCGTAGGCTCTCCTCTTGAAAGCCGAATAATAATGGATGAGATGGGAGCGGAAAAGCTTTTAGGCAAGGGAGATATGCTCTATAGGCCTATAGGCAAAAACAAGAGCACGAGAATACAGGGCGGCTTTGTAAGCGACGACGACGTTATGAGAGTTACGGATTACTTAAGAGATCTTAACGACGAAAGGTATGACGACGACGTAGACGTTGAAATGGCGAAGCTTGCCGAGCAGACCGGCAAAAATAAAGCGCCGGAGGAGGCTTGCTCTGCCGAAAGCGACGACATGGACGAGCTTTTACCGAAAGCGGTTAAAACAGTTTTGGAGTTTGAACAGGCGAGCGCTTCAATGCTTCAAAGAAAGATGAGAGTAGGCTATTCAAGAGCGGCAAGGCTTATGGATCAGCTTGAAGAAATAGGCGTGGTAGGGCCGTCGGAGGGTTCGAAGGGCAGGCAGATACTTTGGACGTGGGCGGATTACAACGAACATTTTTCACAACAAAACGACAACGCACAAGAGGACGGAAATGACGGATACTACGAAGATTAAGATAGGAATGGTATCGCTCGGCTGCTCTAAAAAC
>CAKSBK010000239.1 GCA_934438035.1 uncultured Christensenellaceae bacterium | reverse complement strand
GTGCGGGGTGCCTTATCATGCTGCGGAAGGATATATAGCAAAGCTCATTGAAAAGGGATATAAAGTAGCAATTTGCGAACAGCTTGAAGATCCCGCAACGGCAAAGGGCCTTGTTGAAAGAGGAATTACCAGAATCATTACCCCCGGTACGGTTACCGACGAAATGCTTGACGGCAGCGACAACAGCTATATACTCTGCGCTTACCGTTTAAACGGAGTTATTGGCGCCGCATATGCTGACGTTTCTACGGGAGCTTTTTATGTAGAACAAATTCTCGACGACGCCTCGTTTATATCGCTTCTTGCGAGAATTTCTCCTAAGGAGACCCTTTTAAGCGACGAGCAAGCCGAGCTGAAAAAAATTCTCACTTCGCCGGAAATAAATATATATACCACGGAATACAGCGAATGGATTTTTGACTTTAAAAACGCCAAAAAGGAGCTTTTGGAGCATTTTAAAATTGCGAACTTAACTTCCTTCGGAATTGACGACATGACGGCTTCGATATGTGCGGCGGGCGCGCTTATTTACTATTTGTCATATACGCAGAAAAACAGCCTTATGCACATAAAGTCAATTACCCCCGTTATAGATGACCGCTTTATGGTTATTGACCGCTATACTCAAAGAAACCTTGAGCTCACGGAGACTTTACGAGAGAAGAAAAGGACGGGGAGTCTTCTTGGAATACTTGACAAAACGAAGACCGCCATGGGTGCGCGTTTTTTAAAAAATGCCGTATTAAAGCCGCTTAAAAGCAAAAAGGATATATGCGCACGATTAGACGCGGTCGATGAAATTAAAAACAGTATATTCTTAAGAACAAAGCTCCCGGAAAATCTCAGAAATATATACGATATGGAGAGGATTATTTCAAGGATTTCTTACGGGACGTTAGACGCTAAAGGCGCTTTAAGCTTAAAACAGTCCTTAAACTCGCTTCCCGAGCTTATAAACACGCTTAATACCGCCGCAAGCGGGCTTTTAGGCAAGCTTAGCAATGAAATTGATACTATACCCGAGCTTTCCGAGCTCCTTCAAAAGGCGATAAGCGAAAATCCTCCAATAGGAATTAAAGAAGGAGGAATAATTAAAGACGGATATAACAGCGAGGTTGATAAATTAAGGAACGCGAACGCTTCCGGAAAAGAATGGCTTTGCGACCTTGAAGCAAGAGAACGTGAAAAAACGGGAATTCCCAAGCTTAAGGTCGGTTATAACCGCGTTTTCGGATATTATATCGAGGTTTCACGCTCATTTTCCGATAAAGTGCCGTATACGTACATCAGAAAGCAAACTCTTGCAAATTGCGAAAGATATATCACCGAAGAACTCAAAGACCTTGAAGACGCTGTTTTGGGAGCGAGAGAAAAGCTCTTCAAGTTGGAATATGAGCTTTTTACAAAAATAAGAGAAGAAATATCGAAATATATAGACAGAATCCAAAAAACGGCTAAAGCCGTCGCAGAGACTGACTTTTTGTGTTCTCTGGCGCAAACAGCTTATGCGTACGATTACTGCAAGCCTAGAATAAACGAAAACGGAGTAATTGACATAAAAGACGGCAGACACCCGGTCGTCGAAAGATACTCTAACGGAGGGTTTGTTCCCAACGACGCATATCTTGACATGAAAGACGATAAGCTTCTTGTTATAACAGGACCTAATATGGCGGGAAAAAGCACGTTTATGCGCCAAATCGGTCTAATAGTTTTAATGGCTCATATAGGAAGCTTTGTTCCGGCTTCTTCTGCTTCCGTATGCCTAACGGACAGAGTCTTTACAAGAGTAGGCGCTTCAGACGACCTTACAAGCGGACAGTCGACGTTTATGGTGGAGATGAACGAGCTTGCAAACATATTGAATAATGCAACCAAGGATTCTCTTCTCATTTTAGATGAAATAGGCAGAGGAACCTCAACAACGGACGGTCTTGCCATAGCATGGGCGACTATAGAATATATATTAAATGAGGGCGGAATAGGCGCTAAAACGCTTTTTGCGACGCATTATCACGAGCTTACGGACCTTGAGGGAAGGCTTAAGGGAATGAGAAACTACTCCGTAAGCATTAAGGAGTTTAAAGACTCCGTAATATTCCTCCATAAAATTAAAAGAGGGGGAACGGACAGAAGCTTTGGAGTTGAAGTGGCAAGAATGGCGGGGCTTCCCGAGCAAATGCTTAAAAGGGCCTCGGGTCTTGTTAAATCACTGGAAAACAGCTCGGATATAAGCTTAAGCGAAATTGAAAGCGAATCCGTGCAAACAAGAAATGAAAAGGATTACAGCGAGCTTATAAGCGCGGTTAAAGAAATAGACGTTAACAATTTAACGCCTTTAGAAGCGCTTTCCGTGCTTGATAATTTGGTTAGCAAGGTAAAATAATGGGAAAAATTCATATATTGGATGAAAGGGTTGCGGGAATGATTGCGGCAGGCGAGGTCGTTGAGCGTCCCTCAAGCATAATAAAAGAGCTTTGTGAAAACAGCATAGATTCCGGCGCAACATCAATAAG
>CAKSBK010000238.1 GCA_934438035.1 uncultured Christensenellaceae bacterium | reverse complement strand
GAGCGCAAACTCCCTCTTCTTCTATATCCGCATAAAATTCCGTCTGAATAGCGGTTACGGAATCGCATGTATTTAAGGTAAGCATATTTGCCTGCGCCGTAAAAAGAACAGCCTCCAAAATGCTTTTTTGAGAACGCGTCTGCGCCGCCTTGATTACCGAAGCTACGGCTTTTTGCAGCTCGGTTTTATTGCATATTATCTTCATATCGTTTACTCCTCTTCTTTATATATATAGGTTGTTGTTGTTGCTGTTAGGGAGGTGGATAATGTGTATAACGTCACCTTATGCCTTAACAGCCGCATTTTAAGTATATATGTATTGTAAAATACTTGTGGAAAAGCGGGGAATATATTGTAAATAATGCTGCTCGTATTGTGGATAAAACTGCTTTTAAAACTCTTTAAAGACGTTTTAAAAAGAAAAACAGCCCGAAATTATCCACATGAAGGCAAAAATTCATCACACACATTCCACCTAATTGCTTAAGTTATCCAATACAAAACCACACAAAATATGCGGTTATCCAAAAGTTATACCACACTATATGGTAAGTTGTCCACAGGTTATACCTATAAATAAACCGTGTTTTACACGGCTTATCCAATAAAAACGAATTATATTCCACAACTTATCCACATTTAAAAATAATGTGCGGCGCTCATTTTAAAGTATATATTTACGCTTCTTTTATTTTATGCTTTATATCTTCAATTGTATTTTTAAACGCAGCGTCCGTCTTTAAGCGCTCGGAAAGCTTGTCTACCGCATAAAGCACGGTAGTGTGGTCCTTTTTTTCAAGAAGCGTTGCTATTCTCTTATATGTCAGATTGCACATAGAATATAAAAGATACATTGCAACCTGTCTAGGGTTGGAAATTTCCTTATTCTTTCTTGAGCTTTTAATATCGTCTAACGTAATGGAATAATAATTGCATACCGTTTTTAATACGAGCTCGGGGGTTATAATCTTTTCCTTAGGCTCTATTATATATGAGGTAAGCGCGGTAGAAGCAAGCTCCATGGTTATGGTTGCGGGCTCGCTGTCTTGGTTTAAAAGCTGTGCGTGCGCAAAAAGCATGCGCAGCGCTCCCTCAAGCTCTCTTATATTTGTATCTTCCTTTGAGGCGATGTAATATAAAACCTCGTCGTCAACGTCCGCATGATATCCTATCTGGTCTGCAATAAAGCCCACCTTATCTCTTAATATGGCAATTCTCGTCTCATAATCCGGCTTTTCTATCTGAACGACAAGTCCCTGCTGAAAGCGGCTGCAAAGCCTGTCCTCAAGGTTGGGAATTGACTGCGGAGTACGGTCGGAGGTAAATATAAGCTGCTTATGGTTTTCCCATAGGGAATTAAACGTGTGAAAAAGCTCTTCCTGAGAGGCGTCGCCCTTTGCGATAAACTGAACGTCGTCAATCATTAAAACGTCGACGTTTCTGAATTTGCTTTTAAAGCTGCCCTGGCTTTTTGTTCTTAACGAATCTACAAATTCGCTTATGAAGGATTCCGAGGTGGTATATAATATATTTATGCCCGGAAACTTATTTAAAAGCTTGTTGCCTATTGCGTGCATAAGGTGCGTTTTTCCGAGACCTACGCTTCCGTATATAAAAAGAGGGTTAAAAGCCATTCCCGGCTGCTCGGAAACGTTTCTTGAAGCGGCGCACGCCATTTTATTGGAATTGCCGACGACGAAGCTCTCAAAAGTATAGTTGGGGTTTAAAGTAATGGTGTTTGTTTCGGGATACTCGTTTTTTAAGGATTCCAAAAAGCTGTCCATTTCCTCGGGGCAGAGCACCTCTATTCTGAAAATGCGGGGCTTGCCGTAAAGCTCGGTGTTCGCTTTTGAAAGAGCCGCTTCAATATCCCCCAAAAAGCGCTGGCGCACCATTGACTGCTGCATTTGAGAGGAGGCTCTTAGATATAATACGTCCTGATATTCCGTTTCGGGGGAAAGTCCTTTAAGGTAAGCGTTAAAAACGTTTCGCTGATTATTCTTATCAAATATATTTTCCAAAATGGAGCTTGCCTTTTCCCAAAGGCTTGTGTTATAACTCATAAAAAGCCTGCCTTTCAATAGTCCGTTCTTTTATTTTATACATTATCAGCCTGATTTGCAAGGAAATTGAGAAGTTATTTTACACGCCGCAGAAGATATATATATTAATGAAAGAAATTTGAAAGCAGCCGTAAAAAATAAATTAAGGGAATAAATGTGGATAAACGGTTAAAAAAAGTGGACAAATCGGAAAGTTATCCACTTTTTTATTGCAATTTTTAAGAAAAAGACTATGCGCAAAAAAATATAAAGCCCGGAAAATACCGAAAACAGGAGATTTTTCGTATAGATTAAATCGCAAAAATGTGTGGATAACAATGTGACATTGTGGATAACTTGCCTATTTGGAAAGTTTAATATAAGAATATAACCGTAAATTAAAAAATAATTTTATATAAATTTGTGGATAAGCCTTAAAATTTATCCACAAAACAGAGGTATGTTATGCACTTTATGTG
>CAKSBK010000237.1 GCA_934438035.1 uncultured Christensenellaceae bacterium | reverse complement strand
CGGATACAGCTTTTATCAGGTCGTAACACAAGAGCGGCAGACAGCGCAGAGCGCCTATCCCTGCGGAATGGAGAAGCTATGAGTGAAAATCTATTTGGTTTTACGGTGTCGGCAGATAAAAATCTCGACTACAGTACAAACCTTGCTAAGGTAACGCAGGATCAGGTGTTTTTGCTTAGCATCCCGAAGGCGAACAAATATTTCAGCTCTGACAGCGCAAGACAGTGAGATTCTACGTCATATGCACGTGTGAAGGCGCGTGTTTATTGCGAAAAATTCTGCTGGTGGTGGCTGCGGTCGCCCGGCGACTCTCAGAATAATGCCGCTTATGTCTACAATGACGGCGACGTCAGCGAGTACGGCATCCCTGTCCACAACGCTGACATTGCCGTCTGCCCCGCTTTGTGGATTGATATGAACTCTTAAATCTTCAAATCTGAAATCATCCACTCAGCGACGAAGGCACAATCTGCGTGTGAAACACGCAAAGTTCAATACCGCCGTAAGGCGGTTGCACAAAATTTATTTTTTAGAGGTATAGCGTATGGGGCGCAAGCAAAGTAAACTAACGGTAATTACAAAAGCAAAAAACTTGTTCTCCTACGTGATGACCGTTACGCAAAAATCTCCCAAGCAATTTCGCTTCACTTTCGTCAGTTTATTGCAGAATTTAGCGTTATCGGCAATAGAAAATCTGTTCAGTGCAAATGACGTATTTGTTTCTAAAGCGGATATATATTCGCAAAAGGAAAGGATCTCTTATCAAGAAAGCGCAATGACAGATTTGAAGGTTTTGAGATATAAACAGAAAAAATACCGAGAAAAACTTATTACGGTTCTTCTCGGTATTCATCTTTTTGGATTTGTCTTTGCTAATATCGGATAATTCAATTAATTAGATGTGGTTTGTAAATTACTTTCTTATCAGGCGTCAGCATTTATCCTCGCCGCTTTTTGCTTTATTATCGCCTGGAAATAGTAGATTGAGAATATGTTAAAGGGAAGAAGCATAAACGAAAGAGCGTATGTTCTCATTATTTTAGGCGCTGTGTTTAAAATCTCGGGAGAAGGGCTCATGAAAACTTTTATATACAGATTTGGAACGCTCATGCTTAATGCCGTCCGGAGCATCCTAAAAAAAATACCGTGGTTAAAATTGAAAACGTAAGTGTTTTTCTTGTTATTTCAAAATTTCCCGCACCGTAATTTGCGGATATTATCGGTTGAGAAGCCTGACCTGCGCTGCAGTCGCAGCCAAGCCCGCACCGTAAATGCTCGTGGAGCATACGAAAACGAAAAAGTAATCTCCGGATATATTGAAAATACCGCCAAAAAGCACGCTTAATGCTGCAAGGACGGGGTTGTTGCCGTTTCTTAAAAAATGCGGACAGCATTTGGTTAAACAGAAACATATATTAAGAGAGTTTCGTCGGCTGCAAAAAAGGTTAATACCGGCTTTTAAAAGGAATAGTCTTCAGTTGCGCATAAAGCTGAGCCGATGACGGAGGCGGTGAAATACTCGTTTTTGCTTCCGTCGTTTTTTCTTGAGAGGCGTTTTAAAAATAACGCTGCATACTATGCCAATCAAAGATCGAGACCGAATATTATATTTCATATCGGCTGTGCAGGCGGCTCCTTTATATTTAGCCTACCATATTCGCAACACCGTAAAAAAGAAAATAAATGCGCTTCCAAAGACGGCGAATAAATACTTGAAAGGGCGAATTGATTTTATCCTTAAGAAAATTCATTAGGAATATGTCTCAGATACATTAAAAAAGCCGGACAAGAAACAGACGTTTCGGTCTGTGCCTTATCCGGCTAATGTTTTTTGCGAACAACTTGCCCTCCGTGCAATCAAATATAATTTATTATATGAATAACCTGATGTAAAAAATTTTGTTTACCAGCTTAATATAATTGCGGCTATTATTCCTGCGATAAGAAGCGCCGCCAATACTATACAGACTATTCTTACAAAAAGAGTATTTTTCATTATGTTCACCTCGTAAACATTATAGCTTGTGTTTAATTATTTTTCAATAAAGAGTGTCAGCTTTTTATTTTAATACGTATTATATGTTAAGGAGGTCGTAAGATGAGATGTAGAGGCACCGTTTGCGGAGGAATTTTTCTTGCTTTAGGGCTTTTGATATTGTTTTTGAATCTGCCCTGCGAAATACTGATAACGGTAATAGCCTTTGCGCTTATCGCAGTCGGGGTATTTCTTCTGTGTTCATGCAGGTAAGGAGGTAAAACATGAAAATATACTGTATAAAACCGCCTAAGGTAATACGTGCTATGCTAAAGCTGTTTTTAAGAAAATAAAAAAATCGGCATACAGCCGATTTTTCGCATGTGTTAATAAATCAGATGGAGCGCTCAACAAAGCCTGATCTCAGGCAGCGAGTGCAAACATACTTTCTTACGGGAGTACCGTCTTCAAGAACTCTGACTCTCTGAACGTTGGGAGCCCACTTTCTCTTGGATTTTCTATTAGAGTGAGAGACGTTGTTACCGCTGA
>CAKSBK010000236.1 GCA_934438035.1 uncultured Christensenellaceae bacterium | reverse complement strand
ATTATATACCTTTTTTTCAAATAATCAAAAGCATTCTCTGTAAATCTCTTCAAGATCCTCCATTGAAAGAGTTACCGGCATATTATTAAGAAGTCTCGTCTGCGTCTGTAAAACGGTGGAGGCAAACTCGCTTATGTTTTCTTGCGTCATTCCGACTTCTTTTAGCGGCTTTCTTTCAAGTATCTTATCTAAAAGCTCTGTAAGCGCAGCCCATACGTTTACACCTTCTCCTACGTTTAACGAACGTCTTATCGCAGCCTCTGCGTCTGTCATATCCGCTCCGTTTTTCTCATATGCCTTAAAGCACGCGTTAAACATGATATAGTTTGCAAGACCGTGGGGAACGTGGAAATTTGCACCTACAGGATAACTCGTGGCGTGAACTGCGCCGCAGCCTGCGTTTGAAAAGGCTATTCCCGCCATATCCGCCGCGATAATAAAGTCGTGAATATTCTTCTTAACCTCGTCCTTGCCGTTTTCCGCTATCTTTTTATAACCGGAAATAATCATATCTATAGCCTTATCCGCAAACAGATCGGAATAAACCGTCCTTTTGTTTGATACGTAAGACTCAATCGCATGAATAAGCGCGTCTATAGAGCTTGTAGCAAAAACTCCGTAAGGAATAGTATATAAAAATTCGTCAATGAGTACGGTTTCATCCGCATAAAGCTGAGGCAGGTTAAGCCCGAGCTTCGTATGCTTTTTCTTTATTTCCGCAATCGTAAGACATGTCATTTCACTTCCCGTTCCGCAGGTTGTGGGAATAATTACAAGCTTTCTTTTCTTTTCAAGCTTGCTTCCGAACTCATAAAGATCCGCACAGGTATAATCCCCTCCGAAAACAAAGAGCTTACTTATGTCTATTACCGTTCCGCCTCCGATTGCAAAAATCCTTTCAATTTCAAGTCCTCTTACAGCGTCTAACATTGCATCTATCATTTCGTCCGAAGGCTCGCCTTTGCCGAATTTTTCCTGATAAAGAAAATGGCATTCCGGCTTATTTTCCTTGATAAACGGAGAAATAATATACTCGTTAGTTACAACAAGGTCATTTTTTGAAAGCTTATACTCGGAAAAAAGTTCGTTAACCGAATTCATAAGTTTTACTGTGGGTTTAATCAAAAATTGCATTATACTTTCCTCTCTCTTAATTATTACGCCTTAAACGTTAAACTAATTATACAACAGAAGTAAAATTTTCTCAACATTGCTTTAAAAACATTGCAAACTTTTTGCTTTAATAATATAATTATATGTAATAAATCATAAGGAGAACGATTATGGGTTTAATTAAAGCTGCACTAGGTTCATTTAAAGGCAATCTTGCCGATCAATGGAGAGAGTTTTTCTATTGTGACGCAATGAATGCGGACACTCTTGTAACAAAAGGTCAAAAAAGAGTTACCAGCGGAAGTCAAAACACCAAAGGTTCCGACAACATAATTTCAAACGGCTCCGTTATCGCCGTAAACAACGGACAGTTTATGATGATTGTCGATAACGGAAAGGTGGTTGACTTTACCGCAGAGCCCGGCGAATATACGTATGACACCTCAACCGAGCCTTCAATGCTTTACGGAGGATTCGGAAAGGGGCTTGTGGCTTCCTTTAAGAATATGGGGCAGCGTTTCACGTTCGGCGGTCAGCCCGGAAAAGACCAGAGAGTATACTTTGTAAATATAAAGGAGATAATGGGCAATAAATACGGCACCCAGACTCCCGTTCCTTTCAGGGTCGTCGATAAGAATATAGGTCTTGATATTGACGTTTCCATACGCTGTTTTGGAGAATATTCCTATAAAATAACGGATCCTATAATTTTCTATACAAATGTTTGCGGAAACATTAGCGACTCTTACAAGAGAACGGAGATAGACAGCCAGCTTAAGAGCGAACTTATGACCGCTCTTCAGCCTGCCTTTGCAAAAATATCCGAAATGGGAATAAGATATTCCGCTCTTCCCGGACACACCGAGGAAATCGCAACCGCGCTTAACTCCGTACTTTCAGAAAAATGGAAGCAAATGAGAGGAATCGAGGTCGCTTCTTTTGCCGTAAGCAGCGTAACAGCTCCCGAGGAAGACGAGGCTATGATAAAGAACCTCCAGAGGCAGTCCGTATACCGTGACCCGGGAATGGCTGCAGCCGCTCTTACAGGAGCTCAGGCGGAAGCAATGGTTCACGCAGCACAAAATAAAAACGGTGCAATGATGGGCTTTATGGGCATGAACATGGCTAACGCTGCAGGCGGAATAAACGCAAACAACCTCTATGCCATGAACCAAGCAAAGCCTCAGCAGCCTCAGCAGGCTTCCGCGCCCGCTGCGCAAACTGCGGCTAACGACGGCTGGACCTGCCCTAAATGCGGCGCTACCGGAAACCCCGGAAAATTCTGCGTAAACTGCGGTGAAAAGAAACCGGAAGAGAAGAAGGGCTGGACTTGTCCCAAATGCGGCAAAATTAATTTAGGAAAATTCTGTTCGGAATGCGGCGAGAAAAAGCCCGCAGGCGAGAAGCTCTATAAGTGCGATAAATGCGGCTGGGAGCCCGAGGATCCCGCTCATCCGCCGAAGTTCTGCCCCGAAT
>CAKSBK010000235.1 GCA_934438035.1 uncultured Christensenellaceae bacterium | reverse complement strand
ACGGCCCTAAAAGTGCCGTCTCGGTAAGAGTATCTCCGATTACGCCGATGCACATTCTTGCAGCCTTGCCCTCAACAACGCCTATCGCCGCCATTGCGTCAAGGCGGGAGGATAGGAGCGTTCCCGTATCAACGCCCGAGAGCATCGGGCTTCCCGACGGGTGAGTATGTATACAGCGCACGCCCGAAAGACCGAGCGTTCCTCTTCTTTTTCTTATATAGGGCAGCGTTACGTTATCGCTGCTGCCGACGGATACGTCTAAAACTCTGCCTCCTCTTGAAATAAAAACGCTTATTTCCCTGTTTAAAAGCGAAGTTAACTCCGCCATGAGGTTAAGCATTTCGATATTTGCAAACTCCTGCCCCGTCATGGAAAATTCGTAAAGCTGCTCTAACCTTAAGAGCACGGAATCCCTTATTCCCTGAGTGTTTCCGTTTATCAAAGCGGTAATCTCCTTTTTATTTATGTTTTCTTGCGACTGCTATATATGAAGCATACCACGCCGCGGAGGCTCCGCCGAAGATGAAGGGGAGATACGCCGGTATTAAGGGAAGCTTCTCGGTAGATTCCGCAAGATTGCAATATTTTATATAAATGACAGATATGAAAGCGCACATGAGCAAAAAAGACAATATTGACGTGGAGAGCTTTGCAAAGCTCGCCTGAAAAGCCATGTTTTCCGGGGTTATTTTAACGGGAAAGGGATATATTCTTATAAAACGCTTTAAACAAAAAAGACAGAAATACACCAATATTCCCACAATAAAAATCACCGTCAGCGGAAAGCTGCGGCCGCCGAGCGCCTCGCTGTGCGACAAAACCGCGTAAAGTACGCAAAAGAACATCGCTGCGACGAGCGAAAGCAAACTGAAAATATTACTTAATACTTTGTTAAGCATGCCCATACCTCCATACTTATTATATCATATTTTTTGTCAAATACGCTCTGATAAAGAAAAGGGCGTAAAAATAAAAAATCTAACAAATAAAATTAATTTTCTTGTATTTTATTGATATATTGAAAAATCGTTGTTATAATATTAATAATTGAAATGTGATTTTTAAGGAGGCGTCCTAAATGCAGCAAAAGACAATTCTTATTGTTGACGATGAGCCGGCTATAGTTAAAGGCCTTAAATTCAACCTGGAGCAGCAGGAGGGTTATAAAATAGATGCGGCTTACGATGGCGAAGAAGCTATCAGAATATTTGACCCGGAAAAGCACGACCTTATTTTGCTTGACCTTATGCTTCCTAAAATGGACGGCATGGAGGTTTGTCAGAAAATAAGGGAGAAGTCCGACGTACCCATAATCATGTTAACTGCGAAAGACGATGATATGGATAAAATAATGGGTCTTGAATACGGTGCGGACGATTACATGACAAAGCCCTTTAACACCATAGAGCTTAAGGCAAGGATTAAAGCTATTTTCAGAAGAACGGACGCCGTTAAGGCTAAGCTTTACGGAAACGCCATAAGGGAAGGCAATATGGTTGTTGACGTTGACAACAGAAGCGTTTATATAGACGACAAAGAGATATTCTTAACCGCAAAGGAATTTGATCTTCTTCAGCTGTTTATTACAAACAAAGGAAAGGTTTTTGACAGAGCTACCCTTCTTGAGCAGGTTTGGAGATATCAGGGCGACGAAAGAATTGTTGACGTGCATATAAGAAGGTTGAGAGAGAAGATAGAAAAGAATCCCGCAAGGCCGGAATACGTTCTTACAAAATGGGGCGTAGGCTACTATTTCACGGGTAAATAAATAATACGTCAATATCGGGCGGCGGAATATGACGGCGGAAAGCCGCGCGTATCCGCCGCTCTTTTTTAGGGCGTTTTAATCGCCGAAGTAATATTATTAAAAGGAGTAGCTGTTTTGCATATCAGCGGAATAAAAAACTCCATTCGATGGAGGTTTATAATAATATATTTTATTATGATATCTGTCGTGCTTGCCATTACGGCGGTCATTACCACACAGGTGATACAGAGCACGCTTCTTGACAAAAAAATATCGGAGGGAATGGAGCAGGCATACGACTATTCGGTAAAGGCGTCGGACGATTTATATAGAAAAGACGCCGAAGCTTTATATGATTCCGCTGTTTTGGAGGCAAGGCAGAACGGCTCGCGCGTTATTATAACGGATAATGCGGGAATAGTCCAGGTAGACAGCCTCGGGAAGATGAACGCACAGAAGTTAAATTCCAGAGAGGTTTTAGAGGTTCTTGCGGGTTTAAGCGATTCTTCATACGGCTTTCACAGGATAAAAACTCAAAACGAGGGTGAGTTTTGGAGCGCATATTATGTATCCGCAGTAATAAACAATTCCGAGGTTATAGGCACGGTAGTGCTTTCGCAGTCTTTAGACGACGTTAACCAAAATATAAAGGCAATAGCGGGTCAGGTAATTGCGTTCTTTCTTATTACGCTTATACTTGTGTTCGTGCTTTCCTATTTTATGACCAGCAGAATAACAAAGCCTATAGACGATCTAAAGGACGCTGCGATAAAAATTTCAGAGGGAGACTTTACGGTAAGGGTTAAGCCCCAGGGCTCAAGCGAACTTGCCGAGCTTACAAGGGTGTTTAAC
>CAKSBK010000234.1 GCA_934438035.1 uncultured Christensenellaceae bacterium | reverse complement strand
ACGGCCCGGGAGGATAGGTAGCTGCCGGATTCTATTTTACAAGGAACTCATAGCTTTCGCTGTGGGTTTTTTGATTTTACAAAGTAAAAACTGATAACACCTATGTTTTCTTATTGTTTTATACGTAAGTTTTGTTAAAATGTGTGAATGTTATGATATTGTTGACTTTTTATATAATTTATGATAAAATATTTTTGATATAAAGTAACCATGAAGGTTACATTGCAGAATGAATTTGCATGTAATTTTGGTTATTTTTTTTTGGAGGTTTTTACTATGCACATGTCGGATGCTCTTGTTTCTCCTGCTGTAGGCGGCGTTATGATCGCTGCAAGCGTAGGGGCGGCTGCATATAGCGTTTATAAATGTAATAAGGATGAATTAATTGATTCAAAAAAGGTCCCCATGATGGGAGTTATGGGCGCGTTTGTTTTCGCTTCTCAAATGATTAATTTTACTATACCGGGGACCGGTTCGTCGGGACATATCGGTGGCGGAATCCTTCTCGCATCTGTTTTGGGCGAATTTCCCGCATTCTTGACTATAATTGCTGTTCTTCTGATTCAGGCACTCTTTTTTGCCGATGGCGGTTTATTGGCTTTGGGTTGCAATGTTTTTAATATGGGTGTTATTCCCTGTCTTCTAATCTATCCGCTTGTTTTTAAAGCGCTTTTCAGAAAAAAACGCAGCAACTCGATGATTATTTTAGCTTCTTTAATTGCGTGTATTTTGGGTTTGCAGCTTGGAAGCTTTGGCGTCGTTTTGGAAACGCAGATTTCGGGAATAACTGCTCTGCCTTTCGGTGTATTTGTGGGGTTAATGCAGCCCATTCACCTTGCGATCGGAGCGGTCGAGGGGATAATTACGTCTGCTGTTTTAGTGTATTTAAACCATGCTCGTCCCGAACTCCTTGATAACGCCGCGTTTAATAAGCCGATTGCCAAAGCTGCGTCAATTAAAAAAGTTATCATCGTATTATCAGTGCTTACTGTGCTTATAGCCGGAGGACTTTCGCTTGTTGCTTCGGCAAATCCCGATGGATTGGAATGGTCGATTTTTCACACTACCGGAAGTGAAGAGCTTGACGCGGAGGGAGAGGTATACGATAATGCGGCAGCCGTTCAGGAGGCTACGTCTGTTTTGCCTGATTATTCATTTAAAGAGAATGACAGTCCTTTAGGCACAACTGTATCCGGAATAGTCGGAGGGGCGATTGTGCTTGTTCTTGCATGCGTATGCGGTGGAGCAATATATTTAATTAAAAAAAGAAAGTCGGTTAATGAAAAAGATAAGTAGCAGTATTTCGCAGATGATTTCGCTTGATGAACTATCAAACGGATCATCTGCGTTTCATAAGCTGCACCCGTTAGCAAAGATTATATTTACATTAGTATATATCGTATGCACCGTAAGCGCGGCGAATACCGATATATTCTTTTTATGCGTTATGTTTATATATCCGGCTATAGCCTTGCCGTTAGCTGATATTCCTATTGTATTTGCATTAAAACGAATACTTCCTGCGCTCCCTTTTGTGATTTTTGCAGTTATAACAAACATAATTTTTGACAGAACCATTATATTTTATTTTTACGGAATTGCGGTGACGAACGGTGTTATAACATCTGCCGCTATTCTTTTAAAAACACTGCTTGCGGTGATAAGCGTTGTAATATTAGTTTCTACAACCAGGGCGGACGAGCTTATAGCACAGTTAAATACTTTAAGAGTTCCGAAGCTTCTTATCTCCGTGACTGTGCTTTGCTTTAGATATTTAAATACGCTTGTGAATTGCGCCGCTGATATGAAAAATGCATATTTATTGCGTGCATACGGAAAAAAAGGTGTCGATATAAGAGATTCGGGAAAATTCCTGGGTTCGCTTATAATACGGACTGCCGATAAAGCGCAGAGGATATATGGTGCAATGACGCTGAGAGGCTTTGACGGAGTCGTATATTTTAAACTGAGAAAAATTAAGATTAAAGAGATTGCAGGCGTTATTTTTTTATGTGCTCTTCTTATCTTATTAAGAGTATTTCTATGAGGTGAAAATGTTAAAAATCAATGATGTAAGTTATTGCTATGAAAAAGACAAGTATGTGCTTAAAAATGTCAATTTAACGGTTGAAGAAGACGAAAGCGTGGGAATAATAGGCGCCAACGGAGCCGGGAAAAGCACGCTGTTTTCACTTATCTGCGGGCTTGATTTTCCTTCCGAGGGTAATATTGAATTTGACGGATGTAATCTCAGTAAAAAAAATCTGTCGCTTTTTAGAAAAAATATCGGTATGGTTTTTCAAAATCCGGACGATCAGCTTTTTATGCCTACGGTATTTGACGACGTCGCTTTTTCATTAAGAGCTTCAGGAATGGAGGAAAAAGAAGTCGAAGAGCGTGCTATGCACGTGATAAAACATCTAAATATTGAAAGCATAATTAACAGACCTCCATACAGACTATCAGGAGGAGAGAAGCGCCGTGCGGCGATTGCCGGAGCTATCGCCCTTAAGCCGAAATATCTTCTTCTTGACGAGCCTACGGCGTTTTTGGATCCTAAATCAAAAAGGGAGTTTATTGAGCTTTTTAAAACTATAAATTGCGCA
>CAKSBK010000233.1 GCA_934438035.1 uncultured Christensenellaceae bacterium | reverse complement strand
GTAGAGTTCCAGCCTTCCAAGCTGGCTACGTGGGTTCGATTCCCATCACCCGCTCCAATCGCAGCAAGCAAGTCTTGCTGCTTTTTATTTTAAACGGAGAATATATATGCTTCTTACTGCGGAAAACATTTTTAAAAACTACGGAACTAAACAGCTTTTAAACGACGTTTCATTATTTATTGACGAGGGAACTAAGGTAGGTCTTGTCGGAATAAACGGCGCAGGCAAGAGCACGTTTTTGCGTTTGCTCTCTCAAAAAGAATTTCCCGATGAGGGGAAAATTACGCTTTATCCTAACGTTAAAATTTCATATCTTGAGCAGCAGCCCGTGTTTGCGGAAAATTCGAGAGTGCTGGAGGCTGCGCTTTTCGGTTTTGACGAAGGATTTGTCGATGAAAACGAATATGAAGCAAAAAGCCTTCTTACCCGTTTTGCGCTTAATGATTTTAATATGCCCGTAAGTTCCCTTTCCGGAGGACAGAGAAAAAGGCTTGCGCTTGTACGCACGCTTATAACCCCTTGCGACGTGCTTTTGCTTGACGAGCCTACAAACCACCTCGACGTGCAGATGATATTATGGCTTCAGGATTATCTTTGCCGCTTTAAGGGCGGAGTTGTCATGATAACCCATGACAGATATTTTTTGGAGAGGGTTTCTAACAGGATTGCGGAGCTTTCCGAAGCAAAGCTTTATTTTTACGAGGCGAATTACAGTAAATATCTCGAGCTTAAAACTAAGCGCGCAGAATCTTTAAAAGCGACGGAGAGAAAACGTCAAGCCGTTTTAAAAAGAGAATACGAATGGATTATGCGCGGAGCTAAAGCAAGGGGAACAAAGAGTAAGGAAAGAATTGAAAGATACGAAAGCTTAAAGAGCTTAAGCGCGCCCGAAGAAGAAACAAGCGTTAAAATTTCCGCCGCTTATTCCAGGCTCGGTAAACGTATTATTGAAATTGAAAACATCTCTAAAAGCTTTAACGGCAGACCTGTAATTAAAGACTTTTCTTATAGTGTTTTACGCAACGACAGAATAGGTGTGGTAGGCAAAAACGGCGTCGGAAAATCTACACTTTTGAATATAATTTCAGGCAGGCTTTCCGCGGATTCGGGGAGTGTTAATATAGGAGATACGGTTAAAATAGGTTACTTCACGCAGGGCTCAAACGAGCTGAACGGCGGCAAAAGAGTTTTTGACGCGGTTAAAGAAGTTGCTTCAAGCATTAAGACGAGCGAGGGATATATGAGCGCTTCGCAGATGCTGGAGCAGTTCCTGTTTCCGCCGGCTTTGCAGTCTTCATATATAAAGGATTTATCGGGCGGTGAAAAGCGCAGACTTTATCTTTTAATGATACTTATGAGCGCTCCTAACGTGCTTTTGCTTGACGAACCCACAAACGACCTTGATGTGGAGACTTTGGCTGTTTTAGAGGATTACTTAAATACGTTTCAAGGCGTTGTCATCTCGGTTTCTCACGACCGTTGGTTTTTAAACAAAACCGCGTCACAGATTTTTGAGATTGAAGACGGTGGTATTATAACCAGGTATTTAGGCGGATATGACGAATACTTCTTGCAGAAAAAGAAGCCTTATGTGCAGGAAAAACAGTCCAAAAAGGCGGAAAGGTATGTAAACAAGCGTGAAAAGAAGCTTAAGTTTACTTTTGCGGAGCAGCGGGAGTTTGAGACGATAGACGATAAAATTGAAGAGGTTGCAAATAAAACCGAAGAGGTAAAAAAGCAAATTTCTCTTGCCGCAACCGATTATTTAAAGCTTGAGGAGCTTACAAAAAAGCTTGAAGAGCTGAAAAAGACGGAGGAGGAGCTTACGGAGCGCTGGGTATATTTAAACGAGCTTTACGAAAAAATCTGTGAAGCGGATAACAGTAAGAAATAGGTTTTCTTTTCACATAAAAACGAAACAATTATTGATAAGTATAGACAGAACAAAAACATTGTGATAAAATTAATTATCTGAATTATGAGGTGTTTTTTGTATGGAGCAACAGAAAAGAGTTACTATAAAAGAGCTTTCAAAGCTCATGGGCGTTTCAACAACGACTATTACAAACGCATTGACGGGGCAGCCCAACGTCAGCGAAAAAAAGAGAGAAGAAATAATTAAAAAAGCTAAAGAGCTTGGCTACAGACCAAATCAATATGCGCGGGCGATGGTTAGAAACGGCTTTAAAATCGGCGTCATTACCGCAGACGAGCCGCACGAGTTTATGACTTATTTAGAAATGGGCATAACCGAGGGCTTGGAGGAGCTTATCGACTATAAGGTTCAGGGCGTTTTTGAAACGTACTCAAATCATAATGCAAACGGCGAATTTAAAGACGCTCTTTTAAAGGTTATTTCCGAAGATATTAATGCGCTTATATTGGGAGCTTCTTTTGATATATCCGGATATAAAGATATTCTTGACGATCTTTACATCAATAAGCATATACCCGTTGTTCTTATGCACAGGGATTTTGACGGAGAAATTTTTTCGGGGATTGTTACGCCGGATTCCGAAGCAATGGGTGCCGTTGCGGCGGAAATAGCGGCGATGACTCAGCCTAAAGGCGCAAAAACGGCGGTTATTACTACAAGCGACCACTTTACTC
>CAKSBK010000232.1 GCA_934438035.1 uncultured Christensenellaceae bacterium | reverse complement strand
GGGCTATTCTTTCGGCGCAGTCCGGCTCGTTTAAATATATCTCGGGAAGTATCATGTTGAGAGTGGAGGGGGCGTTTCCCACAAAGCGCCTTACGTTTTCCCAGTAGTCGTAATCGGACGTAAATTGGTCGCAGGCGACTACCGCCCATTTTTTCATATTTATTTTTTCCTCCGGCAATAAAAATTTCGCCGGTTTAATTACTGACGTGTTCATAAGATGCCTTTCCTTTAATAAGCCGTGGTGCGGCAATATAAATATCTAATAATACATATTGATTATAGCATATGCGTTTTGACATAACAACTTTTTTGTTGCGCGCTTTTGAACGAGCGCTCATAAAAAAGAACAATTTTGAGAAAACGTAAAGAAAAGCAGCTTATTTATGGAAAAAATCTATTATATTTGGTATAATGCTTTTATGATATTGACTGTGCGAAACGCACGGAAAAACGGAGGATTATAAATGGAAAACGATTTAAGAACAAAACGTATTAAGCTTATTGCGGGAATACTCATTGCGGTATATTCCGTGTGGGGCTTAATAAAGAGCTTAAATATTGCCGGCGGCATGCCGGAGATATTGATTGCTTTTGTATGCATACTCTATTTCGGCTCGATGATGTTTTTGGCTGTAACATGCTTTTTGCCCGGCGAAAAGAGACTGCTTACGGCTATTGCGCTCTGTGCGGTTGCTTTCGGCGCATTTATAGACGCGGTTGCGATGTACGGCGGAATTTACGACATTTATTTAATGATGGTTGCGGCGTTTTTTGCGGTAACGCTGTTTTTAAACGGCAAGCTTCCCGTAAAGAAGCTCTCTTTGGTATATGCGCTTGCGCCGTCGCTTCTCTTCTTAATAAGGGTATTTGCGAATTTCGACGGAGTTTTTAACGGATATGTTTACTCTCCCTTTGCAATATTTCATTCGCTTCTTCCCCTTGCCTTAAGCGCGGTGGGCGCCGCTGTAGTCTCCTATGACGAATACGACAAGGCGGCTTTAAATAAGGTAGGAAGGCTCGGCTTAATAATACTTGCAGCCGGAATAGGCTATACTCTTCTGTTCGTTATAGGCGGCTTTATCTTCGGACAGAGCGCGGCTATAAGGGGCTTGGGTTGGACGCTCTTATGGCTCTTAGGAGAGCTTGCGGTTTTGGGCGGAGTAGGCCTTGCGCCCCTGTGCTTAATGTATCCCGGGAAAAAATAATCACGGCAAACTTAAAGGGGCGCTGACGCCCCTTTTTTGTTGCTTTTTTACTGACGATATAGTATATTAAAAGTTGGAACAAAACCTATTAAAGGAGAATGATAAATTGAATTTACCCGAGATTGAGAAAAAGTGGCAGAAGAAGTGGGCGGACACAAATCTTTACGGCTTTGACGAAAATTCAGACAAGCCCAAGGAATATGTGCTTGAAATGTTTTCATACCCTTCGGGAGCTAAGCTTCATGCGGGGCATTGGTATAATTACAGCTTGACGGACACTTACGCAAGGTTTAAGAGAATGCAGGGCTATAACGTCTTTCATCCGATGGGCTTTGACAGCTTCGGCCTTCCTGCGGAAAATTATGCGATAAAGACGGGAATACACCCCAAGGATTCCACGCTTTCAAATATAGCGACCATGGAAAGGCAGTTAAAGGAGATGGGCGCCTCGTTTGACTGGAATTACGAGATTAAGACCTGCATGCCGGATTACTATAAATGGACGCAGTGGTGCTTTTTGCAGCTGTATAAAAAGGGCCTTGCATACAGAAAAGCGGCTCCCGTAAACTGGTGCCCCAAGTGCAACACCGTTCTTGCAAACGAGCAGGTTATAGAGGGAAAATGCGAGCGCTGCGGCTCGACGGTAACGAGAAAGCATTTAACGCAGTGGTTCTTTAAAATAACGGATTATGCGGACAGGCTTTTAGACGGTCTTGACAAAATAGACTGGCCGGAAAAGACAAAGCTCATGCAGAAAAACTGGATAGGCAAGTCTCAGGGCGGAAACGTAAAGTTTAAGCTGGAGGACGGCAGGGAGTTTTCCGTTTTCACCACGAGGGCGGATACGCTTTACGGCGTAACCTATGTTGTATTTTCTCCCGAGCATGATATGGTAGACTCCATAACCACGCCCGAGCAGGCGGCGGCTGTTAAGGAATATAAGGAATATGCCGCAAGGGCGACGGAGATTGACCGCCTTTCCACCACTCGTGAAAAGACGGGCGTGTTTACCGGCTCTTACGCAATTAACCCCGTCAACGGAAGAAAGGTGCCGATTTGGCTTTCGGACTACGTTCTTGCAAGCTACGGCACGGGCATAGTCATGGCGGTTCCTGCTCACGACGAAAGAGACTTTGAGTTTGCGACAAAATACAATCTTCCCATTGAGAGAGTGGTTAAATCACAAAACGGCGAGGACGACGAGCTTCCCTATACGAGCTACGACGGAGTAAGCGTAAACAGCCCCGGTCTTGACGGCTTAAAGGTGCCGGAGGCCAAAAAGGCGATGTATAAAAAGCTTGAAGAGATGGGTGCGGGCGGCGCAACCACAACTTACCGCTTAAGAGACTGGCTCATTTCCCGTCAGAGATATTGGGGCGCGCCCATACCTATGATATACTGCCCGGACTGCGGAGAGGTTCCCGTTCCGGAGAGCGATTTGCC
>CAKSBK010000231.1 GCA_934438035.1 uncultured Christensenellaceae bacterium | reverse complement strand
CCGTAACGTCCTTTTCTGAATATGCGGTTTTAACCGTCTTTAAATAATCCTCGTTGATTATAAATTCTCCGTCCTCTTTTGCGGTGTATAGTACGGGATACCCCGTTGCGCCGTATTCAACAAGAAACGTTGCGGCGTCGCTTATAAGCGCACAGGACATCGCAAAGGAATATCTGTAATCTCCCGAATCGTCTATAATAACATTATCCTGAGCCCTCATTTCCCGCAAAAACGCCGAGAACTCCTCCTCGCAATACCCCTCCTGCTTTTTAATTTCCTCCCAAAAAAGCGGGTGCGGCCGCCAAATAAGAGCAATGTCCTTATGCTCCTTAAAATATTTCAGCATTGCGCCCTTGTAGGAATAAAACGTGCCCACGCCCTTGCCCTTTGCAACGGTAAAATGCGTGTTCCATAAAACAGCCTTTTTTCCCACAAGCTTTTTTTGCCAATCTTCTCTTATAAACGCCTTTTTTCTTATAGTCTCATAGGCACAGTCCAGCTTCGGGTGGCCTATTCTAACGGCGTTTTCCCCGTTTTTAAAGCCGTAGCGCTTCATCATATTATAATAATAATTGCTGTAGGCGATTACTTTATACATATGGTAAAATGCGGGAAGCGCATAAAAATACCTTATAAGCTCCCTGCCTCCCTGGACGTCCAGGCAATAGGAAACAAAAAACGTGTACTTAACATGCTTTTCCGTTTCGTTTACATAAAACTTTTCCGGGCAGGCATGATATCCCCTATACGGCTTCATGTAAAAAACGGCGTCAGGCGCTTCTTTTGACATGTCGAACTCTTCCATCTGCAAGATATTTATTCCGCCGTTTTTATAATCCGCTATATTCGCAGAATATTTTTCATCCTTAAGCTTGGCGCCGTATCCGTTATCATAAACATAAACCACCCTTGAAACTGCGTCCTCTTTTCTTTCAACCTCTCTGTATATGCTCTCAAAAGAGGGCCAAAGATAATATTCCTGCGTATAAAACGCCGCCTTAAACTTTGGAACGTTGTTTTGAAGGCGCTTTAGCAGGTTTAAAAGATATTCGTCCTGCTCTTCTTTTGTTTTTTCGCTTAAAAGCAAAATTTCCTTTAATGCGTTTATATATTCGCTTTCGCTGTCGGAAGCCCTAAAGCTTTCATCGGTCTCAACCTTTTGCGCCGCATTTAAAGAAAGCGTCTGCACATTTAACAAAAGCGCTTTAAAAAGCTTTTTTCTTTTCATGCGCGATTTCGCTTTTAAAAGCTCTTCGACTACCGCTAAAACGGTTTTTGTGTGAGTGTAATTCATTTAAACCCTCCTAGCGCCTCTTATTTTTTAACATGTTTGCCGCTTTATATATAGCGAGAACAAGCACAAAAGAAAAAATCACGCAAGCTATAATAACAAGCGTCAAAAACGCGGTCTTCTTATCGCCGCCTATTAAAAACGCCGCTAAAATAAACAGCACGCTTATTAAAACAAGAGCGCACAGCCTCTTTTTGGAAGCAAACGGCAAAACGGCTTTTTTAAGCTTCTGCGCAAAGCCGCTGCCGCTTTTTTCTTTAAACAACGCCTTAAAGCTCTTTACCCTTTGCCCGTTTTGCGTAATATAAGCTCGGTTTTTCTCGTTTTTTATAAGCTCTCTGCACTCTTTTACGCTTTTTGCAAGAACGACTCTTGTCATCCCCAAAACGGCGTTTTGTGAAAGTCTTTTTTCGTTTATAAAATCAATAACGCCGTCCGAAAGCTCGTAAGGGCAGACTATATAAAGCTCAAAATCGCCTTTTGCGTATGATGTTATTTTTAAAAAGCCGCTTTTAAAGGTCTCAGTATCTTTTACATTTACAACCAGCGCTTCATTCATTGCTTTTTTCTCCGTCTTTTTTCTTCATCGCCCAGAATTTGTTTAAAAGGAAGTTTAGAGGTATCGTCACCACAAGCTTTATAACCTGGATAATATACACGGACATTTTCGCCTTGTCCTTTAAAAGGTAAAGTATCAAAAGCCCCAAAAGATAGGTCGCTCCGTAAGCTAAAAACGTCTTTAAAAGGCGCCTTAAATGCCCCGTGTTTCCCGCCTTAAAAACATATCTGTTGTTCCAGTAATACGCGTTTAACGTTCCTAAAACAAAGCCCGCGCTTTCGCCTATAAGATAAAGCTCGGGATTTATCCATATAAAAATATAATATACCGCCATGGAAATAAGCGTATTTGAAACGCCCACTATTCCGAATTTTATAAACTGCTTTAAAAGCGCCAATGCGCCGCCCTCATTGCCTTTTTGGTTTTTCATTTGCCTTTATCTTTCTTTTGTAAATTCATGTTAATATTATCACGTATTTTAAGTATTTTCAACGTATTATAAAATTTATGTAAACACGTCAAATGCGCTCGCATTAATGATAAAATGTTATTAAGCAAAGGAGATTTTATACATGAGAAAATTAATCGCCGCAATAGTTTTTATATTGTCGCTTATGCTTCTTTCCGCCTGCGCCGGAAATGCGAACAATTCAGTTGACGTTCTCACGCTTAAAAAGCACATGGTTGACGAAAACGCTTCTCTTCCGAGTACTGACTGTGCAAAAAGCGACGACGAAAACGGAAAAACCGCATTTTCCTATCTTTGCGATATCGATTACGGCAAGGTCGGCTCATATTTCTTCTG
>CAKSBK010000230.1 GCA_934438035.1 uncultured Christensenellaceae bacterium | reverse complement strand
GTATATAATGATATAAAAAATAATTCGGAGTAAAATATGGATATTATTCTTGCCTCAAAATCGCCGAGAAGAAAAGAACTTCTTAAGCTTATATTTGATGAATTTATTATAAAAACCGCAAATGCGGATGAAAAAACGGAATATACGAATCCCGAGAAAATCGTATGCGACCTTGCAAGAAAAAAAGCTCTTGCGCTTGGCGGAGAAAATATAAATAACTCTCTTGTTATTTCCGCAGACACGCTCGTATTTTTAGACGGAAAGCCTCTCGGAAAGCCGGCAAACGAAAGCGACGCAAAGAGAATGTTAAGGCTTTTATCCGGCAGAACTCACGAGGTATTAACGGGCTTTTGCTTAAGAAAAAACGACAAACTGTTTACCGATTTTGACAAAACGCTCGTGACCTTTTCCGAAATATCCGACAAAGAGATTGACGATTACATTAAAACAAAAGACCCTATGGACAAAGCGGGTTCATACGGCATACAAGGTCCCGCTTCAAAATTCATTAGAAAAATAGACGGCTGTTATTTTAACGTCGTCGGTCTTCCCGTAAATAAGCTTTATTATAAGATTAAAGAGCTCTTCCCCGAATATTTAGATTAGCCATACTTCACTTACCTGAGCATTATATGTTATAATATAGTTTAGATTATTTTCAGAGGGGTAAAATGCTTAACAGTTACGAAGCGCTTTTTGACGTATATGACAGCCTTATGTATGACGTAGACTACGACAGCTGGTGTGAATATATTATTTCACTGCTGCCGGACGGCGCAAAAAAAATTGCGGAAACCGCCTGCGGAACGGGAAACATCACTCTTAGGCTGGCAAAATGCGGCTACGACGTGTCCGCCTCGGACATATCGTATGAAATGCTGGATATCGCCGCAAAAAAATCGAGAAAAAACGGACTTCACATAAACTTTGTCTGTTCGGATATGTGTGAAATGAATTTTACGCACTGCGACGCAGTTATTTGCTGCTGCGACGGAGTTAATTATTTAAAAAACGTTTCCATGCTGGAAAGCTTTTTTAAAAAAAGCTACACGGCGCTTAATCCGGGCGGCAGATTGCTTTTTGACATATCAAGCGAATATAAGCTTAAGGAAATACTTGCGGACAATCTGTTTTTTGACGATTCAGAGGACGTTACGTACATTTGGCAAAATTCTTACGACGATAAAACCGACTCTGTGGAAATGGCTCTGACCTTTTTTAAAAAAGAGGGGGACAAGTATGTCCGTCAGGACGAGCAGCAAACGCAATATGCATACAGCGAAAACACAGTATTAAGTCTCTTAAGAAAATGCGGTTTTGCAGCCTCCTGCTACGAATTTCTAACCACGGAGAGCCCGAATAAAAAAAGCGAAAGAATACAATTTTGCGCCCAAAAACCAAAGGAAACGGAGAACTGACATGGCTAATATCATTTCAAAATATATAATTGACAACGAGGCGGTTGTAAGCGCTGCGGACACGACTCAAATGGTCGAATACGCAAAAACGCTTCACAACACCTTCCCCACCTGCACAGCAGCACTTGGAAGAACGCTGACGGCAGCCGCAATCATGGCAACTACCCTTAAAGGCGAGGACGACAAGCTTACGTTAAGCATAAACGGCGGCGGCCCCGCCGGCACTATTATGGCAACTGCGGACTCTCACGGAAACGTAAAGGGCTGCATCGGCAACCCTCATGTTGACATACCCGCAAAAAAGAGCGGCAAATTAGACGTTTCCGGAGCAGTCGGAAAAAACGGCTTTGTTACCGTAGTTAAGGATATCGGCTTAAAAGAGCCTTACATCGGCAAAACGCCCATACAAACGGGTGAAATTGCGGAAGATATCGCTTATTACTATTTAATGAGCGAACAGCAGCCCTCAATTGTTTATTTAAGCGTTTGGGTAGATATTGACACAAAGGTTATAGTTGCAGGCGGGCTTGTAATAACTCCCCTGCCCGGCGCAAGCGAAGAGGTTTTATCAAAAATTGAGAATAAAATAGCTCAAATATCAAATTACGGCATACTTCTTATGAGCATGACTCCCGATGAATGCGTCAAAAAAATATTTGACGATTTTAAAGTCGAACATATAGGCGATTTTGAGCCCGAGTATTTTTGCGACTGTTCTAAAGAGCGCTACGAAAAAATACTCATCACATTAGGGCAAAAGGAACTTAAGGACATGATAGAAGAGGACGGCGGAGCGCAAATAATATGCCGCTTTTGCAACAAGGAATATAATTTTACCAAAGGAGAGCTTGAAAAGCTTCTTTTGGAGGCTGCCGCAAAGGATAAAGATGAAAAATAAAGTATTAAATTTCAACAAAAACGCCGATTATTATTTTAACAGGCATTTAAAGGCTTTTGACGAGGGAGACCTTTTAACCTCTCTTTCAAATATACGCTGTGCGATTGAAAAAGACCCGAAAAACGACGAATATAAGCTTTCGCTCGCCGAAACCCTTTGTGAAATGGGCAATTACGAAGAGTCAAACTATGTGCTCTTCGGCTTGCTTGAAAAAGGAGAAAATTTTTCGGGAGACGTCGTTTTTGACATAGCGGTCAATCTTTTTAATTTGGGCGATTATGCAAAGGCGAAAGAAACTTTTTATAATTTTATAGAAGAATATCCTCAAAGCGACAGACTGGAGG
>CAKSBK010000229.1 GCA_934438035.1 uncultured Christensenellaceae bacterium | reverse complement strand
GAATAGCAGTGCATAACGCCCTTAACTCTGTGCCTTCTTAAAATTGAAAGCATATCCTCCGTTGCCTGTCTGCAATGTAGAATTATAGGTGCGTTAAGCTCTTCGCAAAGGCAAAGCTGACGTTCCAAAACCTGCTTTTGCAGCTCGTGCGATGCGCCGTCGTAATAATAATCAAGCCCCGCTTCTCCGATTGCGACGACTCTTTCATTTTCGCTGTATAGAGCGGCGATTTTTTCCTCAAGCTCGTCCGTATAGCAGGCGGAATCGTGAGGATAAACCCCAACAGCGGCAAAAACGAGCGGAGAAGCTTTGGAAAGCTCCACCGCTCTGTCAATATTATTTGCATTTGTTGCGCATTCAACCACTCCGACGACTCCTTGGCTTTTTAAGCCTTGCAAAAACTCGCTGCGGTCTTCGTCGTATGCACGTGAGTTTAAATGTGCGTGACTGTCAAAAATCTTTAACAAACTCTTATACCGCTCTTTACGGTTTTTTCCGGCGAGACGAGAACGATATCCTTTCCCTCTCCGACGGCAAGAACCATTCCTCTGCTCTCTATGCCGCACATCATTCTGGGCTTTAGGTTGGCTACGATTATTACGTTTTTGCCGACCATATCCTCTGCGCTGTAAGAGGACTTTATTCCGGAAAGAATTGTTCTTTGCTCGCCGGCTACGTCAACCGTAAGCTTTAAAAGCTTTCTTGATTTTTTAAGCTCTTCGCAGGCGACAACCTTGCCGACTCTTAAGTCAACCTTTGCAAAATCGTCAAATTCTATTTCCGGCTCTATGGGCTCAAAAGCGTCTTCCTGAGCCTCGGGAGCCTCTTTATTTTCCTTGGCTTCCGGCTCGTGATGAGGCGCCAAAAGCTTTGAGAGCTCTTCAATTTCCTTTTTAACGTCTATTCTCGGGAAGAGCGGCTCGCCCTTTTCAAGAACGGTTCCGGGCTTAATTCCGCCGTAGCTTAAAACGCTGTTCCAGGTGTAATCCTCAGGCGGCACTCCGAGCTGGACGCGGATTTTTTCTGAGGTCTCGGGGATATAAGAAGCAATAAGCACGCCTATTATTCTTAAGCCCTCCGCTAAGTTATACATTACGCTTGCAAGCCTCGGCTTATCCTTTTCGTCTTTTGCCAAAACCCAGGGCGCAGTTATGTCTATATATTTATTAAGCGCGCCGACATATTGCCAAATTTCGGCGATTGCGTCCGCAAGCAGCATTTTATCCATAAGCTCTTCGACCTTTTTGGGAAGAGCGGCGGCAATTTCCTTAAGCTTTTCGTCTTCCTCCGCAGGAGCTTCGTCCCCGGGAAGAACGTAGTTAAAATACTTTCCTACCATTGCGACCGTTCTTGAAAGAAGATTTCCGAGGTCGTTTGCAAGGTCGGTGTTTATTCTTGAAATAAGTCTCTCGTTAGAGAAAAGCGCGTCTGAGCCTAAAGGCATTTCTCTTAAAAGGAAATATCTTAAGGCGTCTACGCCGTATCTGTCCGCAAGCTTTACGGGGTCTATTACGTTGCCCTTTGACTTGCTCATTTTTCCGCCCTCAAGGATTACCCAACCGTGGCCGAATACGTGCTTAGGCAGAGGAAGATCCAAAGCCATTAAAATTATGGGCCAAATAATGGTGTGGAATCTTACGATTTCCTTTCCGACAAGGTGAATGTCCGCCGGCCAGTATTTCTTGAATTTTTCATCGTTATCGGTCAAATACCCGAGAGCGGTTATGTAGTTTGTCAGAGCGTCCATCCAAACGTATATTACGTGCTTTTCGTCAAACGTTACGGGTATGCCCCATTTAAAGGAGGTTCTTGAAACGCAGAGATCCTCTAAGCCGGGAAGAAGGAAATTCTGAAGCATTTCGTTCTTTCTTGAAACGGGCTCAATAAAATCGGGGTGAGTGTTGATGTAGTCTATGAGCCTGTCGGCATATTTTGAAAGCTTAAAGAAATAAGCTTCCTCTTTGGTTTTTTGAACGGGTCTTCCGCAGTCCGGGCATTTTCCGTCAACAAGCTGCCTGTCAAGCCAGAAGGACTCACAGGGGGTGCAATACCATCCTTCGTATTCTCCTTTATAAATATCGCCCTGGTTATAGAGTTTTTCAAAAATCTTCTGAACAGTTTTTTCGTGCCTCGGCTCGGTTGTTCTGATAAAGTCGTCGTAGCTTATGTTCATAAGCTTCCAAAGGTCTTTAATTCCCGAAACTATTTCGTCAACGTATTGCTGAGGGGTTACGCCCTTTTCGTTGGCGATTTTTTCGATTTTCTGTCCGTGCTCGTCCGCTCCCGTTAAAAACATTACGTCGTAGCCTGTTTGGCGCTTAAAGCGCGCCATTGCGTCTGCTGCGACGGTACAGTATGTATGGCCGATATGAAGCTTGTCGCTGGGATAATAAATCGGCGTGGTAATATAAAACTTTCTTTTTTCGCTTTGCATATATCGTTAAACTCCTCTTAACTATTCTTAATTAACACATCAAAAGCATTCCGAAATATTTTTCGGATAGTTAAAATTTACTACAAACGGACGGTTTAGTCAATGTTTTGCGGCGTTTTAGTAACTATATTGCGGTTTTATTTAAAAAACATATAATATTAAGTATCCTTTTATAATTTCTTAAGGAGGTTAGCATATGCAAAAGCTGCTTTTTATAAACGCATGTGT
>CAKSBK010000228.1 GCA_934438035.1 uncultured Christensenellaceae bacterium | reverse complement strand
TAGAAGCCAACAAAAGGCTCGTCGCTTCCTGCGTTATAAAAGCAGAAGAAGGAATGGAAATAGTTACCAATTCCGAACGCGTTATGAACGCAAGAAGAAACAATTTAGAGCTTCTCTTATCCGTTCACGATAAAAAGTGTCTCTCCTGCGTGAAGAGCGGCAAATGTGAATTTCAACAGCTCTGCAATGAGATGGGCGTAAGCGAAAACAAATACGACGGCTACAGAAGAGAGTTTGAAATTGACGACACCAACCCCTGCTTTGTTAGAGACAACAACAAATGCGTGCTTTGCCGCCGCTGCGTTGCCGCCTGCAAGGAATATCAGGGAATAAGCGCAATCGGCCCTGCAAAAAGAGGCTTTAACTCATACATTACAACCGCTTTTGACGTAGACCTCGGCAGCACCGCTTGCGTAGGCTGCGGTCAATGTATTAACGTTTGCCCCACCGGCGCTCTTGTTGAGCATGATTCAACGGGCGACGTTTGGGCAGCGCTTAACGATCCCGATAAATACGTAGTTGTTGAGACCGCTCCCGCAGTGAGAGCGACATTGGGCGAATGCTTTAACATGCCTATAGGCACGGATGTCGAAGGAAAAATGGTAACCGCTCTTCGCATGCTCGGTTTTGATAAGGTTTTTGATACGGATTTCGGCGCAGACCTTACCATTATGGAAGAAGCAAACGAATTTTTAGACAGGGTAAACAACGGCGGAGTTCTTCCCATGATTACTTCATGCTCACCCGGCTGGATAAAATTCTGCGAGCATAAGTACCCCGAAATGCTTGCTAATCTATCCTCCTGCAAATCTCCTCAGCAAATGTTCGGCGCTACTCTAAAAACCTATTGGGCAGAGAAAAACGGAATTGACCCCGAAAAGATTTTCTGCGTTTCCGTAATGCCCTGTACAGCAAAGAAATTTGAAATCGGCAGAGATGATGAAAACGCTGCGGGTTACCCCGACGTTGACGCGTCTATCACCACCCGAGAGCTGGCAAGAATGATAGAGCGCGCGGGTATAGGCTTTGCCGCTCTTCCCGACGGCGAGTTTGACGACGTTATGGGCGAATCCACCGGCGCCGCTGTTATTTTCGGAGCGACGGGCGGCGTTATGGAAGCCGCTTTAAGAACCGCCGTTGAAAAGCTTACGGGCGAGGAGCTTAAAAACGTCGAATTTAAAGACGTAAGAGGTTTTGAGGGAATTAAGGAAGCTTCCTACGACGTTGCCGGAACAAAAATCAACGTATGCGTCGCATCCGGGCTTGCAAATGCAGCAAAGGTTCTTGACTCCGTAAAGAGCGGCGAAAAAGACTACCATTTCATAGAGATAATGGCATGCCCCGGCGGCTGCATAAACGGCGGCGGTCAGCCCACTCAGTGCGCGGACGTAAGAAACTTTACTGACCTCAAGGGTTTAAGAGCTGCTGCGCTTTATAATAACGATGAGCACAAGGCGTTAAGAAAGTCTCACGAAAACCCCGCAATTAAGCAGGTTTATTCTGAGTTCTTCAAAGAGCCCGGCAGCCATAAAGCTCACGAAATACTTCACACCACTTACGTTAAAAGAGATAAATTCTAAAACACTCGAGCCCCACCCTGGGGCTCTTTCTTTAAATTTTCCAAAATAAGAACAAATTTGCTAAAGTTTTGTAAAGTGCATACTTTTTATCCGCGTTTATATTTGAATTTCATAAAACCATGATATAATTAAGACAACAAGGAGGAACCACAATGAAAAAAACAGCTGTTTATATTATTTTATCGTTATTCATATTATCCGCTTTCGGTTGTTCGGCTAACGCTCCCACCGTCGCTCCGTCTGAAACGCCACAACCGACGCAGACCACCGCTCCCGCAGCAACAGATGAACCTGTTGCTACAAACGACAGTGACGACCCCTTTACTGCGGAGAATATTGACAATATGCTTCCTATAATGGACAGCATAATGCTAAGCGCACAGGAATCCGGTTTGGAGGAACATAATTACAAAAACGCCGAAAACTTCTGGGTTTATTTCTATTACTTATGCGTAAACCACTTTGACAGTATTGGCGGCGCAGCTTTAGATACTAAAAACGGAGTATTATCTGTTCCCGAAAACACGATACTTGAACTTATGTATGCTTCATTTTCCGGCGAACCGACAATTCCCGCCCTTCCTTCCGACATGCAAAACGTCTCATATAACAGCGAAACAAAAAGCTACGAATTTTCAATGTCCGACAGAGGGGAAAGCTACCCCGAAATAGCTTCATATGAAAAGACAGACGACAATAAAATTGAGGTTACTGTTGATATGAAGTTTTATGAAGACAACAGCGTGTTATATTCCGCACTTTTTACACTGGTTGAAAATACTCATGATGATACGCAAAAATATCCGTTGTCTGTTGAGTCTTTTAAATTTCTTGACTGATAAATCACAGCAAAAGAGCCCGCTTAAGCGGGCTCTTTAATAACCTAAGTTTTCTTCTATGATTATAATTTCATATTCCGGACCGGCAGGCTTATCGGTAAGTACCGAAAAATTTCTGCAAATTCTCTCGGGAGATTTGCAATTATAGCATTTGTCCGCTTTTTTGGCGCAAGGAGTTTTTCTGTTTAATCTCTTTGCATTAAGAGGCGCAGCGATATTTCTCGCTCGGTAAATTGCGCTATTTAGATC
>CAKSBK010000227.1 GCA_934438035.1 uncultured Christensenellaceae bacterium | reverse complement strand
ACAGGTATATGGCTCATATTCCAAGCTCCGCAAGTTTTTCAAATATCGCGTCAAAATCTTCGTCGGTTCCGTCAAGATACGCCTCCCAATTTTCGGGGTTCCATATCTCAACTCTGTTTTGAACGCCGTTTATAATGCATTCTTTTTCCACTTCGGCATAATCTCTCAATTTTTGATTGATGAGTATTCTTCCCTGCTTGTCCGTCTCCGCTTCGCAGGCGGAAGCATACAGTCTTCTTATAAATTTTTGCAGCTGCATATCCGTCGTAGGAATATTTACTATATTTGCCGTAAAGCGGTTCCAGCCTTCCTTTGAAAATACGAAAATACATTTAACGGTGCCGCGGCACATTACAAAATTCTCTCCGAGCTCCTCTCTGAACTTTGCAGGCATGAAAACTCTGCCCTTTGCGTCTATATTGTGTTGATAAGACCCTATCGGCATGTTTTCACTCCTTTCTTTCACCATTTCGCACCATTATTATTAATTTCCGCTCCACTTATATTTATTATAACATTTTCAACACACAAATCAATAATAATTTTTTGTTGTTTTAAAATATTAATTGGAATTTTTTAATTGTTTTGGGCGATATCAAAAATAAAAAAAGCACAAAAAAACCGGAGTGATTTCTCCGGTTAAATGCGCTTATATTTATTTATATAGCAATTTCTTGTAAATATCCTCTCTTCCGCTTTCGGAGGAGAAAAGCTCAACGCCTCCCCCTTTTTCATTTACAAGTCCTTTTTCTTCGAGCGTGCGCTTAAGATAGTTTACCACTCCGTACATTCCGTCAAAGATTTCTCCTTTGCCGTCTATATACTTAAGAGCAATTTTTCTTATATGCTCGCTTACAAACGAGTAATGCGTGCAGCCCATCACTATTGCGTCAATCCTCTGCCCTTTAAGCATAGAGAGCTTTTTATCCAAATATTCTTTAAGCTCTATTGAATCAAGCTCGCCCTTTTCTATTATTTCAACAAGCCCCGCGCACTTCATATTTATCACTTTATCTTCGCAGTCAAGCCGCTTTAAAAGCGATAAATATCTGCTTTGAGAAATAGTCGCAGGCGTTGCCATAACGAGCACCTTGCCGTCTTTCTCAAGCGCCGCAAGCGCCGGCTTTACGGCAGGCTCCATGCTTAAAACGGGAATATTAAAATTGCTGCGCATTTCACGTATTGAAACGCTTGTCGCCGTGTTGCATGCAACCAATATAACCTTTACGCCTTTATTAAACAAAAACTCGCCGCATTTCATGGAAAGGCTTTTTATCTCCTCCTCGGTTTTAGTTCCGTAAGGAGCGTTTTTATCGTCTCCGTAAAAAATGTAGTTTTCATTCGGCAGAACCTTAAGAGCCTGTCTTAAAACGCTTAATCCGCCTACACCCGAGTCAAAAAAGCCTATCGGCTTTTGTTTTTCTTCCATAAGAATCCCTGTTTCGTAATTATAGTAGTTATATTATACTACTTTTATTGAGTATTATCAACTTTCACCGTCTGAGACATCGCCTTGGCAAAAAGCCTTGCGGAGTTTTTCGCCTGATTAAGCGTATTTTTATTCTGCCCTATTTCTATAAGGCAGCTCAAATTTCCTATGTGTTGGTTATATCTCCCCTTTTTAACGCATATTTTCTTCGCAAGCCCCTCTGAATAGCCGTTTAATGTATCACTTAAAGCGTTTGCAAAGGCATAGTTCTTTTCAAAATCGGGTTTTATTTCAAATGCCTCTCCCTTTCCCACTACAAACATCATTCTTGCGCATTGTTTACCGTCAATTGTTAAATAGTCGTCCGACGAATAGGCGTCGCAGGCGTCTCTGTGAAGGTCGATAAATATGTCTATATCCGGATATTCCCGTGCATATTTTTCCATAGTAACAACGCTTCTGTCGTATGCCGTTGAAAGCTTCGGCGGCTCGTGATCCGTTTTATCGTGAATCACGTTAAAGCCGTATTTTGTAAGCTCCTCCGCAAGCACGTCTCCTACCGCAACCACGTTATTTGATTCGTCATAAGTCCTGTAGCTCCCCGAGGGAGTATATTGGCTGTCTTCCGTAGGCGTATACGCTTCCGTGTTGTGAGTATGATATATTAATATATTATGTTCCCCGGAAACACTGTAGCTTTTGGGAGAATCATTAATCTCGGGCGCTTCATAGTCCGGCAGAAGTAAATCGCAAAGCTCGCCCTCCGCCGTCGCCGTAACCGCTTCTCCTGCGGCAGACAACGCACTCTCTTCCTCAGGAAGCATGAGTCTTATCATCTCTTTTGCGGATGCGTCTTCGCCCGAACCCGAAAGCTGCGTTTCATTTTCTTTGCCCGGCAGAAATATACAAAGCATAAAAGCCGCAAGTATCGCCGGAAGAAGTATTTTCCATCGTTTTAACATATCATTACCGTCCTTTTCTTATATATAATGATATGTTTTAAGAACGCCTTTCAGTCCATAAAATCTCTTATATCCTCGTAAGGAATATTAGGGTTAAGCGCAAGATTTAACGCGTCCGAAATAACCTTTGCCGCATGGTCTGTAAGCCTGTCGATATCCGTAGGCGTAACGACAAGGCTTTCTTTTGAATCTCTAAGCCCCTGAAGCGCAAAATCAGCCGCCGAGCTTTTTTCTTTAAATGCGCTTTTTAAAACGTCATACGCCACGGTAACGGCATATGCGACCGTAG
>CAKSBK010000226.1 GCA_934438035.1 uncultured Christensenellaceae bacterium | reverse complement strand
ATACATTATTTTGCGCATTTTTAAAATAGTAAGGAGAGATTTGCCCTGTCATATACATGGGAATCCACCCCTCAAGTCCCAACATCATTTCATCAAAAGAGCGGTCTATATTGTGAATTTGATTTAAATGAAGCCCCTTCTTTAACATCATTGCCATGCCAAACATCCACTTTTTGGGAAACTCCGTGTCTTTTGCCATTTCTGTCATAGGCATATCGCTGTACATTATTACAGGATCTGCGGATTTTGAAAGAACCGTAGCTTTTAGAAAATCAAGCTCGCTTTCCATCATTTCGTCAAGACCGTAATATGTCTTTGAAGTAGGAAACTGAAAGGGTAGAGAAGGTACTTTTAATTCGTCAAAATGAATGACCTTTATATATTCGTTTAAGTTAAATTCATCTAATTTGTTTAAAAATTGAGAAACGCTGTCGTTTGCCGCTTGAATAGGCTGTTCTAAAAGCCAGCTTTTGATTTTTGAATAACGCACTGACAAATCGGATATTTCTTCGCGGCTGCAGCCTATTAACTGAGAAACGGCGTCTGTTTCCGACGGAGTATTCATCTCGCGCGATACAAAGGAGGCTATTGAGGAGGCAAACTGCTTTGGGTTGCCCGGGTTTCTTGTACCGTTTCTTATGCGAGAAATTGCGGAAGCGTCGTAATTTGTATATTGGCTGAGCTTTGTCAGGTTAATATTCAGCGATGTAATAAGTGTGTTAAAGTTGCGGCGAAGAAGCTCCTTATCGGTTGAAATAAAGTCTTCGCAGCCGATAAAAGATTTTTCTACAGACGTCGCGGTGATTTCGGATATACCTTTTTGTTCCGCAATATAGGAAATGGCGCTGCACAGCTTGCGGAAAGACTGCGTGCCTAACTCCGGCACGCGTTCTGCATTTTTATAACGGCTGAAAGACGAGGGAGATATTCCTGATAAATTGCATATATCCTTTGCCGTACAGTTTAAAAGCTCTAAGTATTCGTTTAGTTTTTCGCTGAATTTCATGATTTGCTCCGCAGTTGTTTTATTAGGTTTTTCTAAAAACAGTCAATTAACTGTTTTAAAAATAACGTCGCATTTTGCGGTAAAATTACTTCGCTTGATTAGAACGTTATTAAATTTAAATATCAATACAAATTAATAATACCGTTGTTATGCGGAAGAATCAACATAAAAAGTAAATAAGAGGTATTTTATGGAAGGCAAAAGCCGTTAAAATAACAAATATAATAATAAAGCTGTCGGCATATTAAATTATATAAATGATATCGTATATAGCATGCGTTTAGGTTACGACATTTGTACGGTAAGCCGCAAATGAAACGGCGTATTTTATTGCTTAAAACGGCGCTGTGAAAATCGTTAATATCGTACGGGATCGGTTAAACAACGCAGGCGCTGTTTAGGCAAAAGAAACGGCAGCAAACTTTAAGTTAATATTCACGGTAAAAGATTTCTACGGAGCGGGCTGCTGTTATCGGTGAAAAAGACGGGAGACGTATGTCTATAAAGCCGGAGCAAGCTCGGCAGATTTTCGGGATAAAAATCATGCAAGTCATAAAAAAATTAAAAATGCAGAAAGATAAAATATAATGTTGCTTTTGTTTGCATATTAAAGCTGTGCTGCCAAACTCCAAGCAGTGTTTTTTGCGTCTTGACACATTAATGGTTTATAGTATAGTAAATATATATGCTGAGATTAAATAAATTGCAAGGAGAGTTGACTTTATGAGAAGGGATTTAGGAAAGAAATTAGCGTTTTTACCGCTTCCTGTTTTAATGATAGGTACCTATGACGCCGACGGCAAAGCGGATGTAATGAATGCTGCGTGGGGAGGAGTATACGATTCTGAAGAGATTTATATCTCGCTGGGAAAACATAAGACAACGGATAATTTAGAGCTTAAAAAAGCCTTTACGGTCGGATTCGCAACAAAAGAAACCGAAAAGATATCGGACTACTTCGGAATTGCTTCCGGAAATTATGAGGATAAAATCGCAAAAGCGGGAGTTCATGCTGTAAAATCAAAATATGTTGACGCACCGATTATTGAAGAATACCCTTTGACTTTGGAGTGTGTGGTAAAATCATTTACCAACGGAGATTTAATAGGTGAAATCGTAAATGTTTCCGTAGATGAAAAATATATCGACGAAAATGGAAACATTGACGTTGAAAAGATGAATATAATAGCGTTTGATATGTTGAATAAGCATTATAGAGTATTGGGCGAAGCAGTAGGCGATGCTTTTAAAGATGGTTTTGAAATTAAAAACAGGTAAATATTTTTAAAACAGTTTTTCTGTATTTGAGCCGTTTTAATTAAAAGACGGCTTAGTTTTTGTTCTCATTAAAAATAAATACAGCTATAATATGCATGGACAATTTGCTGATGTCATGGCTGTTTTTATGTTTGATATCAAAGCTGATAAAAATATTCTGCAAAAAAACAAGTATTTGCATACATATCTTTTAAGATCTAACTATGCGTAACCGCCTTACTTTCCGGTACTTGAAAATAAAATGCTGTAATGCCTTTAATAAATAAAAATATTGATGGGAGAGGGCGGGTAGTTTTTGAAAAGACGATAAAAAAACAACAAACCCCAGTTGGGATTTGTCGTTTATGGTGCGGCTGACCGGACTTGAACCGGTACGGTTGCCCACACGCCCCTCAAA
>CAKSBK010000225.1 GCA_934438035.1 uncultured Christensenellaceae bacterium | reverse complement strand
CTCTTATAATGCTTATATCCGCCTTTGCGGGAAAAGACGAGGTGTTAAAGCTTTACGAGACGGCGGTCAAAATGAAATACCGCTTTTTCAGCTTCGGAGACGCCATGTTTATAAAATAAAACGCATTTTAAGGACGCGGCTTTGCGTCCTTTTTGTTTGACTTTAAAGCGCTTTAAACGTATAATTTAATATGACGTTTTATGTGTAAAATTATGAAAAATTAACGTAGAGTTAATATTCGGAGAGGATAATATACCCATGTTTGAATTTGAGGTAGTTGCAAAATGTAAAAAAACCGGAGCGAGAGCGGGAATACTCCACACTCCGCACGGAGATATAAAAACGCCCGTATATATGCCCGTAGGGACTCAGGCGGCGATGAAGGCGATGACTCCCGAGCAGACGAAGGAGACGGGCGCACAGATAATGCTTTCAAATACATATCATCTTTACTTAAGACCGGGCGAGGACCTTATTGCCGAGGCGGGGGGCCTTCATAAATTTATGAATTGGGACAGACCGATTTTGACCGATTCCGGCGGATTTCAGGTTTTCAGCCTCGGAAAATTAAGGAAGCTTACCGAAGAGGGCGCTAAGTTCCAAAGCTACCTTGACGGCTCGCGGCATTTGTTTACTCCCGAAAAGGCGATAGACGTTGAGCAAAAGCTGGGGGCGGATATAATAATGGCGTTTGACGAATGCGCGCCTTATCCTGCCGACAGGACGTATATAAAAAAGTCCATGGACAGAACCCACCGCTGGGCGGAAAGATGCCAAAAAGCCAAAACGAGAGAAGATCAGGCGCTCTTCGGAATAGTTCAGGGCGGAATGTACGGAGATTTAAGGGTGGAGTCCGCAAAGGTGATAAATTCAATGGACTTTCCGGGAAATGCGATAGGCGGCCTTTCCGTAGGGGAGCCAAAAGAAGAGATGTACGACATGCTCGACACGCTCATGCCCTATCTTTCGGAAAACAAGCCGAGATATTTAATGGGCGTAGGCACGCTTGACTGTCTTTTAGAAGGCGTCGAGAGGGGCGTTGATATGTTCGACTGCGTTATTCAAACGAGAATCGCAAGAAACGGGACGGCTTTTACGAGATACGGAAGATCCGTTATAAGAAACAACGGCTTTGCGAGAGATTTTTCGCCCATTGAGGAGGGATGTGATTGCTACACCTGCAAAAACTTCACGAGGGCGTATATAAGGCACCTTATAAAGTCAAACGAGATTCTTGCGGGAACGCTTATATCGATACATAATATAAGATATACCGTAAGGCTTATGGAGAACATGAGACAGGCGATTATTGACGGCAATTTCCCCGAATTTAAAGCGGAATTTTTGGACGGCTATAATTTTTAAAACGCTTGACGGAGCATAAACCGTAGGTTATTATATTAGAATAAGACATAATTGAAGATATGTCTAAAATAACAGAAAATCATTATTTTAATAAAGGAGATACATTATGCCATCTGATTGGTTAGGCAGCTGTTCCGGCGCAGGCACGCAGGGCGGCGATACGACGCAGAATAACACCCAAAGCGGAACACAGCAGAACGATTCGCAGCAGAGCGGCTCTCAGACTACTGAGACCACCGGGACGCAGAGCGGTTCGGCAACGACGCAGAATAATTCCACAAACTGGACGAGCATGATAATACTTTTCGGTATTATGATAGTGTTCGTGCTCGTAATGATTATTCCGCAAAAGAGAAAAGAAAAGAAGCAGAAGGCTATGCTTGATGCCATTAAGCCGGGAGACGAGATAAGAACTATCGGCGGAATTTACGGCAAGGTCAAGAGAGTTAAGAGCGACCTTGTAACGATAACCACCGGCCCTAAGGACGATACTCTTGTATTCACAAAATCTGCGATAGAGTTTGTAACCGACCCCGAGGCGGAGAAAAAGGCAGCCGAAGAGGCTAAAGCCGCAGAGGAAGAGGAAAAACGCCTGGAAGAAGAAAAGCAGGCAAAGAAAGCGGCAAAAAAAGCTGCGAAGAAGAACAAGTAATATAATTATATTTTAAGGAGAAAAGACATGACGACAGTACTTTCAACAATGACAAAATCTTCGGGCGCTGCAGGCGGTAACTGGACGAGCATGATACTTCTTTTAGGTATCATGGTAGTATTCGTGCTTGTAATGATAATTCCTCAGAAGAAGAGAGAAAAGAAGATAAAGTCCATGCTTGAAGCGATTAAGCCAGGAGACAGAGTAAGAACAATCGGCGGAATTTACGGCAAAATCGTTTCTATTGACGGTGATAAGGCTATTATAGAATCCGCAGACGGTACTCAGATTGAGTTTGCAAAGGGCGCTATTTCCACAGTTGAATCTTCCGACGTTGAAGCGGAAATGAGCGACGTTAAAACAAAATAATCAACCTAAGAAAAGACGCCTTTCTTTTGAAGGGCGTTTTTTAATGGATTTCTTTTTGAATATAAGTAAAACGGCGGCATATTATTAATAAAGACTGCGTTTTGGGAGGTTTAATATGCCGTCAAAAAAAAGAAGAAAGGGCGCTAAAAAGAAAAACGCCGCCGGCAAGCTGATATTAAATGCGTTTAAGGGAGCCGTGATAGGCCTTATAATAACGATTGCGGCGGTGCTCGCGCTTGCGCTTATAGTAAAAAGCACTGCAATGGAGGAGGCGGCGGTCTGCGCCGTAAATCAGATTATCAAGGTTACGGCGGTTTTTGTAAGCGCGTTTG
>CAKSBK010000224.1 GCA_934438035.1 uncultured Christensenellaceae bacterium | reverse complement strand
TGAAAACAGCATGGATTCCGGCGCAACATCAATAAGCATTTCTATCACACAAGGGGGCATACGTTCTATAAGAGTAAGCGATAACGGCTCGGGAATCGCTCCTGAGGACATGCCGCTTACCGTGATTAAGCATGCGACAAGCAAGCTTAAAACCTCCGAGGATCTTGAAAAAATCTACACTATGGGGTTTAGAGGCGAAGCTCTTTACAGCATAAGCGCCGTAAGTATGATGAAAATATCTTCCCGTCAAAAAGGAAGCGAATACGGAACGGAGCTTACCGTAAACGGCGGAAAGCCGGAGGAACCCGTAACGGCGGGAATACCCGAGGGAACTACGGTTGCAGTAGACAATCTCTTTTATAACACTCCTGCGCGGCTTAAGTTTTTAAAAAAGCCCTCTGTAGAAGCCGCTCATATTACCGAGCTTGTTTCAAAGCTGATACTTTCACACCCTGAGATTTCTTTCAGATATATATCTAACGGGGACGTTATATTCCACAGCTCGGGAAACGGCAGCTTAAAGGACGCCATAATGCTGATATACGGCGAAGAGGCGGCAAACAGATTAATTAATGTAGAGGGAAGCTTCGGCACTCTTAAAATAACGGGATATATAGGGCAGCCGGACTTGTCTTACAGAACAAAAAAATATTCAAACCTGTTTGTAAACGACAGATATATTAAGGACGAGACTGTATTTGAAGCCGTTGAAAGGGGCTACGGCGAAAGGCTTTTAAAGGGAAGCCACCCGTTTTACGTGCTTAAAATTTTAATGCCCTCGGCGGATGTAGACGTTAACGTTCATCCAAACAAGCTTTTTGTACATTTCAGAGATGAGCGTGCGGTAGCATATTTAACCGAAAACGCCGTTTATGACGCAATTACAAAAAGAGAGACGGTAAGACATGTGGAAATGGACGCTCCGTTGCCTGCGCCCGTTAAAGACTTAGCTTGCGAAACCGAAATTAAGCAAGAGTTCCATAAAGCGGCGGAAAATAAGATTGTTGACGGGCCTGACGAAGAAAGTATTCTCAAAGAAGAGGCGCAAAGCCTGTTTGCTGAAAAAAACATATATCCGCAGGTTTCTTATGAAAGCTCGTTTAAGCAGTATTCCGACTATGCTGACAAAGAAAATTATGAATATGTAAAAAGCGAGCCTGCTCCTATAGAAAAGCCGTATGACATAAAAGCGCTGTATAAAGAAGAAATAAAAGAAGAACTTCAAAAAGCGCCGCAGGAAGCTCCGTTATTTTCACAGAGCACCTTTTCTTATAAAATTATAGGCGTGCTTTTTTCCACCTATATAATAATAGAGTCCGGCGAAAACGCTTATATCATAGATCAGCATGCGCTGCATGAGCGCCTGCTTTACGATAAGTTTGTAAAGGCAAGCGAAAAGAGCGGCATTATTAACCTGCTTATAAGCGAAACGATTACGTTAAATCATACGGAAAGCGTTGCGATAAGCGATAATATCGAGCTTTTGAAGAGCATGGGCTACGACATCGAGCCTTTCGGACCGCTCAGCTTTAAAGTAAACGCCGTACCCTCCGTTTGCGGAAATACAGACGTAAAAGGAATGATTTACGAAATTGCCCATGAGCTTTCTTTCGGAGCGCATAATCCCGCAGTAAAAAGAGACAAGGTGGCAAAAGCGGCTTGTAAAGCGGCAATTAAGGGAGGGGGTGTTATTACGGAAGAACAGATAACAACGTTTTTAAAACAGCTTGACGATACTTCGGCAATTCCGCATTGCCCGCACGGAAGACCGATTTTTACAGTCCTTACGAAAGCCGCGCTTGAAAAGAGTTTTAAAAGAAGAGTATGAATAACAGCACCGTATACATCATTTGCGGTCCTACCGCTTCAGGAAAGACGTCTGTTGCAATCGCGCTTGCAAAAAAGCTTAACGGAGAAATAATTTCCGCGGACAGCATGCAGATATATAAGCAAATGTCAATAGGCACGGCTAAGCCCGATTTAGAGGAAATTGAGGGCGTTAAGCATTATCTTATAGACGTCGTTAATCCCGATGAAGATTATTCCGTGGCAGTGTTTAAAGAACAAGCCACTTCCGCAATAAATAAAATTTTAAGCGAGGGGAAAACTCCCATAGTTGCCGGAGGAACGGGCTTATATATAAATGCGCTTACTTACGACCTTGATTTTTTTGACGTCAGCGAAAACGCTGCGCTTAGGGAAGAGCTTTCAAAAAAATACGACGAGGATCCCCAAAAGCTCTATTCCGAGCTTATTGAGCTCGACCCCGAAAGCGAAAAGCGCATTCATATAAACAACAAAAACAGGGTAGTGCGCAGAATGGAAATTCTTTTAAGCGGAGATAAAAAAGAATATAACTTTGATAAAAAATCCGCGAAATACGATTTTAAAATTTTTGCTTTATGCCCCGAAAGAGAAGTATTATATGAAAATATAAATTCACGAGTAGACGCAATGATGTCGATGGGGCTTGAAGCGGAAGTGAAAAAATTGTATGATAAATACGGCAAAAATATAAAAGCCTTCGCCGCAATAGGCTATAAGGAATTTATTCCGTATTTTGAAGGACTTTGCGATATAGACAGCGTGGTTTACAATATTAAGCTGAACACGAGACATTTTGCAAAAAGACAGCTTACCTGGTTTAAAAGAGACGAAAGAATAACGCGAATAGACCCGACTCAATATGATAAGGACGAGCTTTTGGCGCTTATGACAGG
>CAKSBK010000223.1 GCA_934438035.1 uncultured Christensenellaceae bacterium | reverse complement strand
TTTATATTGCATTCTGAAAGCTTTGCGGGGTCGCTTAAAAAGTGGTCTGCGTTATCTATTGCATATAAGTCCAAAGAATGCTCTTTAGTAAATTCAAGCACGTCTATATACGGAGCAATCTCGTCTTTTGTGCCGTGTAAAAACAGATATTTTCCGTTAAGCTTTTTAAATTCGTCAAATACGCTGTATTTATTAAGGTCTCGGTAAAACTGCTCGGTAATTTCAAGCGGGCGCTCGCAATCGTCAAGAACTACGCTTCCGTAATTACTAAGGCGGCGAAGGTTGTCTCCTATCAGCTTTTTTTCGAAAATTGTTTTCATATCCAATGCTGCGCAGCGCAAAAAGAGCTTTTCCGAGCCTTTTTCATATATTGAATTATATAAAAGGCAGAGGTAAGCGCCGAAGCTTGTTCCGCCAAGGTATATTTTAGCTGCGGGGTATTTAAAGGAGACGTATTCATATACGCTGTCAAGGTCTCTTAAGCAGTGCTTAACCGTGAAGTATTCTCCGCCGACGGGGCTTCTTCCGTGGCCGGGAAGGTCAAATGAAACGACGCCTAATCCCTTTTCATTTAAAATAGGGGTAAGAGAAGATGTAAACCTGCCCTCGGAGCTTCCGCCGAAGCCGTGAACCAAGACGACAATTTTTCTTGCGTCTTCGTCTGCATTATTATTTGCGCATATCGTGTAGCCGTTTTGGCTTAAAATTTCAACAGAATCAGTAAAACTATACATTTTAACACCTCAAGATACATTTTAAAGTTAATCTGTATATTTGTCAATTTAACGTTTTCGTTGCCAACTTGACGGTAATATTGTAAAATCAATAAGTTAGGAGAGAAAAAGATGACGGAAATTGTTTTTAAAGCTTTAGGATATATTGCGGTAATAGCGATTTCGTATGCAATGAAATGCAAAATCGGGGAGAACGGCGGTGTGAAAAAGTTTTTTACAAGAGTTCTTTTATGGATTACGCTTCCCTCGGCGGTAGCGTGTTCGTTTTCTTCGGATATTAATATAGCTTCATATTTATGGCTTGTTGCGGCGGGCTTCATATTAAACGTATTTATGGCGGCGGTGGGCGTACTTTTTTCCGGAAAAGACGCGCAAAATCGCTCGCTAAATATGATAAATATGTCGGGATATAACATAGGAGCCTTTGCAATGCCCTTTGTTTCGGGCTTTTTGGGGGCGGGGGCAACGTCGTATGTATGCTTGTTTGACGCAGGAAGCGCAATTATGTGTACGGGCGGCATATATGCCGCGGCAAATCTTTTAAACGGAAAGAAAACGGGAATTAAGGGGTTTTTAAAAAACCTTTTTTCATCGGTTCCTTTTGACGCATACTTATTTATGCTTATTTTCACGCTTGCGGGCGGAAGATTACCTGAATTTGCAAAGAGCTTTTTTACCGTAGCGGCGAATGCCAACGGATTTATTGCAATGTTTCTTGTAGGTCAGCTTTTGGATTTTAAGCCGAAGAAGGAATTTATTAAATCGGCTTGCCTGATACTTGCGGTAAGGTACGGTTTTTCCGCACTTTTTTCCGCAGCAATTATGCTATTCCTGCCTGTAGAGAGAATAATTAAGGAGGCGCTTGTAATGTCTTTATTCGCGCCGATAACCGCAATTGCTCCCGTTTTTACGGAAAAGTGCGGCTCTAAAAGCGATGTTTCAAGCTTTGCGGGCAGCTGCTCGTTTATAATAAGTCTTGCGATTTTAGTTGTTTTGGCGCTTGCCTTTAATGCATAATTAAAATATTTAAAATGAAATAATGCAATATATTCATATTGCTATTTGAAAATGTACCGTATATTTTTTTAAATTGGAAAAGGCGGTAATAAATTTTCTTGTAATGAGTCGATATTTAGTATATAATATCATATGTATGCGACTGTGTGTTCTTTCGCCGACCAGGCGTTAAAATCATGTCTTATAAGGTAATAATATATTAATTTTAGGAGGATTTTGCTGATGAGCAAAAAGTTTGTTTATCTCTTTAAAGAGGGCGACGCAACAATGCGTAACCTTCTCGGCGGCAAGGGCGCTAACCTTGCCGAAATGACAAGGATCGGTCTTCCCGTTCCTCAGGGCTTTACTATTTCCACGGAAGCCTGCACCCAGTATTATGAGGACGGCAAAGAAATAAGCGATGAGATTCTTGAACAGATCTATGCAGCAGTTGCCGAGACGGAAGCCGTTACCGGCAAAAAATTCGGAGATGTTGAAAACCCGCTCCTCGTTTCCGTTCGTTCCGGTGCCAGAGAATCCATGCCCGGCATGATGGACACCATATTAAACCTCGGTCTTAACGACGTTGCGGTTGAAGCTGTTGCCAAGAAGACAAATAATGCAAGATTTGCATATGACAGCTACAGAAGATTTATCCAGATGTTCTCCGACGTTGCTATGGGAATCGACAAGGAGAAGTTTGAAGAGGTTCTTACCGCAGCTAAGAAGAAGCAGGGCGTTGAGCTTGATAAGGATCTTACTGCAGAATCCTTAAAAGAGGTTGTTAAAGAGTATAAGGCTATTTATAAAGCAGAGCTCGGAGTTGACTTCCCCCAGGACGCTAAAGATCAGCTCATGGAAGCTGTTAAGGCAGTTTTCCGTTCATGGGACAACCCGAGAGCTAACGTATATCGCCGCATGAACGACATCCCCTATTCCTGGGGTACGGCTGTTAACGTTCAGCAGATGGTATTCGGCAACATGGGCGATGA
>CAKSBK010000222.1 GCA_934438035.1 uncultured Christensenellaceae bacterium | reverse complement strand
GGATATACAAGATGCGGAATGTCACCTCGAAAAGGGCGCCGTATCGGGCGCCATTAAGCTTTCCTGTCATATGATTGAAAGTGCGGGAAACCATTATTAAAGCTTATATATTTCCGGTGCCGGCATAACTGTTTATGCAGCGCAGGACGCCGTAGAAGCGGATAGCATAGATAACAAGTACGATATAAAGGCGGCTTACCCCGAAACAACATGCGACGAATTAAAAGAAGCGTTTTCAAACGGCGGCGTTGTTACGGCGGCAAAGGATATTTCTATAGATAAGACGAAATCCACCGCTGCAGATATGCTGAAGACTATCGTTCCTTCAACAATATCTCTTGACAACAAGCTGATTTTTGACGGCGAGCTTGAGCCTGCTGACAACTGGGCAGGGCTTTGGGTCTTAGCGGATACCGAAATAAATGCGGGAGAAAACGGCGGAATAATTTGTAAAGATAAATCGGCAGGCTCTTCATATACCGGCGGACCGTTTGGCGCCGATATTTTGAACGGAGCGACTCTCACAATAAACGGCGCAGAGTTATTATGCGGGCGGCACGGTTGTTCAGGTTGCAAAGGGAACCTTGGTTGTTAACGGAGGATTTTTCTCATGTGCGCCCGATATTGATATGAACGACTATAGATATTTATTAAATTGCATTGATGCAAATTATAATAACGGAACTGCAAAAATAATAGTTACCGGCGGAACATTGTAAGCTTTGATTCGTCAAACAACGCAGCGGAGGGCGTGGGAACAAACTTCGTAAAAGACGGCTACAAAGTGGTATCTGAAGCGCATGGCAGCGACACTTGGAATACTGTTGTTCCGAAATAAAGAAAATACAATATTATTCGAATTTTAAATGTCTCTCATCCGAAAGGACGAGAGACAATCAAAAAGCATTGCTTTAAGGCTTGTGCCTTTAGTATAATTAAAATGAAAGGAGGGGGAGAAATATATCCCCGTAACTCTTTTTATGAAAAATGAAAAAAACAAACAAAACAAACAAAACAATGGATTGCTGAGGATGATAGCGCCGGCGCTCATAACGATAATTGCCTGCATTATTTGTCTTTTTTCCGCAACATGGGCTTGGTTCTCCGCAACTACTTCCGCAAATGTTAATGAAATTCGTTCCGCGCAATTTAAAGCTGAGTTTTTAGTAACTGAGAACGGAACCCAAATACAGCCTGTTAACGGTTCGTATCTGCTTAAAGAGGGAAACGCATATGTCATAAAAATAACATCGACGGGAACCGAGGGCGCAAAGGGATATGTAACGGCAGCGTTTGACGGAAAAACATATTGCACCGATACCTTAACGGCGCCGGGCGCATATTCTTTTACGATTAACGCCGAAAAAGACGGCAGCTTAGCTTTATCTTCAAGCTGGGGTAAAGCGGATTTGCAGGGAAACGTTATATCGGACGGAGAAATTTTGGGAAAGGCGCCGCAAAATAACACTATTATGCAGCCTGAGAAAACAGAGGAGCCTACGGATGTGCTGCCAACTGATAAACCCGATAATCCGGAGCCTTCTTCAAATACGGTAGATGAAGCTTCCCGGGATAACGGCGAAGCCCAAAAAACGGAAGAGGATACAGAAAATTAATTTTATATAAAAGCGCGGTTTTTCCGCGTTTTTTATTTGCTTGACAAGTAAACGAACGTTTACTATAATATGGGTGAACGTTTGTTTACTATGCGGAGGTATTATGAATACAAAAGATAAAATAATGTTAACGGCGTTAGAGCTTTTTTCAAAAAGGGGGTATAAGGCGGTTTCCGTAAACGACATTGCAGGGGAGCTCTCGCTTTCAAAAGGAGCGCTTTACAAGCACTATAAAAATAAAAGGGAAATATTTGACAGCATTTTAAAAAAAATGAGCGAAACGGACGGTATCCGAGCGGCAGAATATTCTCTTCCCGAGGACGAATATGAAAAAATGCCGGAAAAATACAAAAATACTAAGCTCGAAGATATAGTTTTATTTGAAAAGGCGCAGTTTAAATACTTTGCTTGCGACGACTTTGCCTGCGCTTTTAGAAAAATGCTTACAATAGAGCAATATAACGAGAGTGAGGCGCAGCGGCTTATAAACAATTACATTACAGAGGGGCCGTTAGAATATTTAACGGATCTGTTTTCGGCTGTTGGAATAAAGGACGCTAAATTAAAAGCGGCTATGCTCTATTCTCCTATGGCGCTTTACCTTGCAATTTACGACGGTGCGGAAGATAAAAAAGCCGTAGAAAAAGAATTTTCGCAAGTAGTAGACGGTATTTTTAAAATAATAGAGAGGGATATGTAAAAATGAAGTATGTAAAAAGTGAAAAATATTCAGGCGCTGAATTAATGGGAAAAATAATGGGACCTAACCCTGTTAAGCTTACGGAAGAGCTTTTAAGCAAAAATAAAATAAAAAAAGACTCCGTGGTTTTAGACCTCGGCAGCGGGACGGGGCTTACCAGCGTTTTTATAAATAAGGAATACGGGTTTAAGGTATACGCTGCGGACCTTTGGAGCGACCCGGAGGAAAATAAGCTGTTTTTTGAGAGCATGGGTATTAAGGAAAATGCTGTTATTCCCGTTAAGGCGGACGCTTTGCAGCTGCCCTTTGAAAAAGAATTTTTTGACGCGGTCATAAGCACTGATTCATATAATTACTTCGGCAGAGACGAAAAATATTTAGACGAAAAACTGCTGCCGTTTTTAAAAAAAGACGGGCT
>CAKSBK010000221.1 GCA_934438035.1 uncultured Christensenellaceae bacterium | reverse complement strand
TGTTATTTGGTTATATTTCGCCATTTTACAATCGTCTGCAGCCGACGTATATATTGAATAGCTGCCCGTAATTTCCAAACCGAACAACTGCTTTAAAATGTTACTGACAGAATTTTGATGTCCGCTTACCGCTCTCGTCTTCGTAATTTACGTCCTCGGCGTATATTACGCATTCATAGCTTCCGTCCGACATCTCGCAGGTGCGCAAGTTCTTTTGACGTAAGCTTTCTATCTCTCCCACTCTTTCCGGCGCCGGCAAAACAGTCTCTGCCGCGTCCCCTTATAGGGAATATCCGTTTTACAGCCTTAGCCGTTAACCGCGAAACGGCAATTATCCTTATTTTTTACAGCCTTCTTAAATTTAATCGTAACAGCTAAAGCCTGAATATTCTGTTTTTCGTAATATAAAGCAGGCGTCAGCCGCATTAGCTGCTTCGCCTTAAGAAATTCAAATTGTGACGACTTGAGAAAAAATGCTTTCCGCACTCAGCGGAAATTTAAGAAATTCATCGGACTTTCCCCCGAATCCACTATTGTTATATTCATTAGAGCATAAAAAAATGTGACTTACAAGCGTTTTATACACAATATGCAGAATGTTTACAAGTTTTAATCCTTAAGTGCGTCATTCTAAAACATGCAATAAAAAACAGCGCATAAAAACGCTGTTTTTTGCTTACGCCATGTTTTTATTGTTATAGTATTCGTCAAATATTCTTGCGCACATACCCACGAGCTCAACGCAGGGTCTTTTTTTATAATACTCCTCCGTGCGCTCCTCGGGGACATATGTCTGCTTTTCTTTAGAAGCCCCTAAAAGTTCTCTGCAAACTATGCTGCCGTTTTCCTTTTTAAACTCTCCCGCAAGCTGCTGAACAAGCTTATAAGTCTGCTTTTTCGCCTCTTTATCTAATGGGTCGTCATATCCCTCGGTTAATCCTAAAAGCATGGTCATTGCGCTTACCGCGCCGCAGACCTCTCTTAGCCTTCCCATTCCTCCGCCAAACGTGCTGGCAAGCCTCGCCGCCTCGGAAAAATCCAAGCCGGTAACGTCGCAAAAGGTTAAGAGCACCGCCTGCGCACAGTTATATCCTTCTTTAAAAAGCTGCATTGCTTTTTGTTCCCGTTCGTTCATCTTTAAAGCTCCTTATCTATTTTTAAGAAGAAATCCTTAAGGGGGTTTTCTTTATAAAGCTCCACCATTCCGCTGTCAACATAATTTGCGATTTCCGGGTCAATGGGTATTCGCTCTATATTTTTAACCTCCGCCTCTTTTGCAACCTCTTCAAGCTCGCTTTTTCCGAAAATATAGTGCTTTTCGCCGCATTTGCCGCATACGAAATAGCTCATGTTTTCCACGATTCCGAGAATTGGAACATTCATTATTTTCGCCATTCTAACCGCCTTCTTAACTATCATGGAAACAAGCTCCTGCGGAGAGGTTACTATAATTATTCCGTCAAGCTTAATATTGTTAAAAAGCGTCAGCGCAACGTCTCCCGTTCCCGGGGGGCAGTCTATAAGCATTACGTCAACGTCTCCCCAGCGCACATCCTTATAAAACTGCGTAACCGTTCCGGAGATTACCGGACCTCTCCAGGTTACGGGGTCGCTTTCGTCCTGCAAAAGCAGGTTTACGCTCATTATTTTAACGCCTTTATCCGAAGAAACGGGGATAAGAAGATTGTTTTCATCCGCATAAACCCTTCCCGTTAAGCCAAACGCCTTGGGAATTGAGGGTCCCGTTACGTCAGCGTCTAAAATCGCCGTACGGTACCCCTCCGAATTTGCCGCACACGCCAAAAACGACGTCACAAGTGATTTTCCCACTCCGCCCTTTCCGCTTACAACGGCAATCGTCTTGCGTATGCTCGTAAAATCGTTCGTCTGTTCCTTTTGCGGCAGTCTTTTATCACACTGCTCGGTACAGCCCGAGCATTCGTTAGTACAGTTTTCGCTCATATTCGTTCTCCTTTTAATTATAATTACATTATAGCACATTTTAAGTATATTTAATTACAAATACCCCAGTTTAACAATTAATCTTTGTCATATGTTTTGTTTTGTGCCTTTTTAACTTGAAATGCGCCTTAAAAAGAAATACAATAAGCTTATAAAAGCTTTCAAACGGAGGATACTATGAAAAAAATAATTAACAAACCCGAAGATTTCGTTAAAGAAACCATGGAAGGCATTATTTTGGCATACGGCGATAAAGTAAAGCTCTTAGAAGACGGCGATTATCGCGTGCTTCTTTCAAAGATGCCGGTTAAAGACGGCAAGGTCGGCATAGTAACCGGCGGCGGCAGCGGACATCTCCCCGTTTTTTTAGGCTACGTCGGCAAGGGAATGCTTGACGGCTGCGCCGTAGGTAACGTTTTCGCATCTCCCTCCTCCTCAAAAATGGCGGATATGATACGCGCATGCGACAGGGGAAGCGGCGTTTTATGCCTTTACGGCAACTATAACGGAGACAACCTTAATTTTGATATGGCATGCGAGGAGGTTGAGTTTGACGATATTGAAACCCGCACGTTAAGAGTAAAAGACGACGTTGCTTCCTCTCCAAAGGAACATGCCGAGAGAAGAAGAGGAGTTGCGGGAATGGTATACGCATGGAAAATAGCCGGCGCCGCCGCAGACAAAATGATGACTCTCGACGAAGTGACAAAAACAACCGAAAAGGCGCTTTCAAACATACGCACAATGGGCGTCGCTCTTTCGCCGTGCATAGTTCCCGAGG
>CAKSBK010000220.1 GCA_934438035.1 uncultured Christensenellaceae bacterium | reverse complement strand
GACTCACCGCAATGATGGTAACCCACAACATGAAGGACGCAATTTCCCACGGAAACAGGCTTATCATGATGAACGGCGGAAAAATAATACTCGACGTTAAGGGCGAAGAAAAAAAGAAGCTCACGGTAGAAGACCTTTTGGAAATTTTCCAGCGCTCAAGCGGAAACGAATTTTCAAACGACAGAGCTTTATTAAACTGAAACCAAAATATAACCGCAGGCGGCGCGCTTTTAAAAGCGCGCCGCTTTTATATTTTCCGCATTTTCGGGCAAAATAAAGAACTGCCAAAAAAAATGACGATTTTTGAATGTTTTTGAAGATTTATGCTTGACATAGCTGAAATTATATAATATTATATGGGTGTAAACAAAAAACGGTCAAAAACAGTCAGAAACATGCAGCGAGGAAGACATGATAACCGAAGACAGATATAAATACATACTTAAAAAAATAGAAGAGAACGGCTCCGTTACCGTAACCGAGCTTACCGACGAGCTTATGACGAGCGAATCCACAATAAGAAGGGACCTTATAGCCCTTGACAAAACGGGCAGCTTAAAAAAGGTTCACGGCGGAGCAACGGCAATTTCCGAGAGCCTGTTTTTAGAGCACGATGTGTCAAAAAAGCAAACGCTGTTTTCAAAAGAGAAGACGGAAATTGCAAAATATGCGGCAAGCACGATTAAAAGCGGCGACTTTATATATATAGACGCCGGAACAACAACCGAACGCATGACGGACTTCATAACGCAGAAGGATATAACCGTAGTTACAAACGGTCTTTCCCACGCAAGAAAATTGGCAGCCGCGGGAATTAAGGTATACGTTCCCGCAGGCAAATATAAAAGCGTTACCGAGGCTATAACGGGAACGTTTGCCGCCGAGTCCCTCTCCCGCTACAACTTCACGAAATGCTATATGGGCGCAAATGGAATCTCCCTTAAGGGTGAAATATCCACTCCCGATATCGAGGAGGCAAGCGTAAAAAGCGCCGCCGTCAAAAAAAGCTACGTCACCTTTATACTTGCGGACCATTCGAAGTTTGACGTTGAAACCGCAATCACCTTTGCGGCGCTTGACAAAGCCTGCATAATAACCGACAAGGTGATTAATGATATATACAGAAAAAAATGCATCCTCAAGGAGGTCATGAAATGATATACACCGTAACTTTTAACCCCGCAATAGACTACGTAATATATGTAGACGACTTAAAAACGGGCGCCGTCAACAGAGCCATTAAAGAAGAGGTCTTTTACGGCGGCAAGGGCATAAACGTGTCCGTGGTTTTGCAGCGTTTGGGCTACGTTTCCTCCGCTTTGGGGTTTGTCGCCGGGTTTACGGGAGACGCCATCGAAAAGGGAATTAAGGAATGCGGAATAGAGACGGATTTTATAAGGCTCAGCGAAGGATTCTCAAGAATAAACCTCAAAATAAAGTCCGGAGAGGAAACCGAGCTTAACGGACAGGGACCGTATATTTCCCGGGAACACATAGACCAGCTGTTTTTAAAGCTCGGCAAATTAAAGGCAAACGACACTCTCGTTCTTGCGGGCAGCATTCCCAAATGCCTGCCGGAGGACATATACGAGCAGATATTAAAGAGGCTATCAAACAAGGGAATACGCTTTGTCGTAGACGCAACAAAAGAGCTTCTTTTAAACGTGCTTAAATACCATCCGTTTTTAATCAAGCCGAACGACATCGAGCTCGGAGAAATGTTCTCAAAAGAGCTTAAGACGGACAAAGAAATTATAGAGCACGCAAAAAAGCTTCAGAAAAAAGGAGCGAGAAACGTTCTCGTATCCATGGCGGGCAACGGCTCTCTTCTCATAGACGAGGAGGGCGGCGTTACAAAAACAGGCGTTCCCAAAGGAAGAGTAATTAACTCTGTCGGCGCGGGTGACAGCATGGTCGCAGGCTTCTTAGCGGGATATTTAAAAACCGAAAGCTACGAAGAGGCCTTAAAGCTGGGCGCCGCCGCAGGAAGCGCCACCGCTTATTCCGAGGGGCTTTGCGAAAAAAAGGACATTGACAGGCTTATAAAGGAGCTTAAGCCCGTTAAAATAAACGAAGAATAATATAAAGGAAAGGAAAAAAACACAATGCGTATCGTAGACTTACTTAAAAAAGAGAGCATAGAGCTTAACAGTCCCGCTAAAAGCAAGGACGAAGCGATAGACAAGCTTATAGCTCTTCAAACCGCAGGCGGAGCAATTGCAGACTCAGAGGAATATAAAAGCGACATACTTAAAAGAGAGGCGATTTCGACAACCGCCATCGGCGAGGGTATAGCCATTCCTCACGCAAAAAGCACAGCTGTTTTATCCCCCTCTCTTGCCGCAATAACCTCGCAGGACGGCGTTGATTACGGTTCTCCCGACGGCAAGCCCTCAAAGCTAATATTCATGATAGCCGCGCCCGTAGGCGGCTCCGACGTACATTTAGAGGTGCTTTCCCGAATGATGACCCTTTTAATGGACGAAGGCTTAAGAGAAAAGCTTGAAGCGGCAAACGATAAAGAAGAATTTCTTAATATTATAGACAAAGCCGAAAAAGAAAAATATCCCGAAGAGCCCCAAGCGCCTGCCAAAGAGAATAACGAAGACGCTCCTCTCATTTTAGCCGTCACCGCCTGCCCCACAGGCATTGCGCATACATATATGGCGGCGGAAGCGCTGGTAAAAGCCGGCGAAAAAGCGGGGATAAGAATAAAGGTGGAAACAAACGGCTCGGGCGGCGTTAAAAACCT
>CAKSBK010000219.1 GCA_934438035.1 uncultured Christensenellaceae bacterium | reverse complement strand
ACGACGCAAACTGTTGACCGCATGAAGAATGTCTCCATTAAACATCGGCAGTAATCCGTATCCCTGCGGTAGCCTCACCTACCGCGCCTACAAAATAATTATATATCAGCAGTTAAGGTCTTATCAAGAGTATTTTATCCATTTGCATAAAAAATCTTCATAAACGCAATTTAAAAATAATACTTTTGGGATTATAATTATATATAAAGAAAGGAGAATAATATGGAATTCGTTTTTTCGCACAACAATATAAATGTTTTAGATCTTGACAAGTCGTTAAAGTTTTATGAGGAGGCGCTGGGACTTAGCGTCAGCCGAATAAAAGAAGCGGATGATAAAAGCTTTAAGCTTGTGTTTCTGGGGGACGGAAAAACACCCCACAAGCTTGAGCTTACGTGGCTTAAACAAAGAGACGTGCCGTATGATTTGGGAGATAACGAGATACACCTTGCGTTTGAAACCGCAGATTTTGAAGCCGCTTATGATAAGCATAAAAAAATGGGCTGCGTTTGCTTTGAAAACAAGGCTATGGGCGTGTATTTTATTGAAGATCCGGACGGATATTGGATTGAGATATTGCCTCAAAAATAAATGACTTGTATATATGCGTAAAGGCGGAGGGGACTTAAAAAGCCCATTCCGCCTTTATTTTCAGACTTTCTCTTAAATATAAAAAAAGCCCGGAGGAAAACCTCCGGGTTAATAATACGTTTACTCTATAAGACCGCTTTCTTTTAAAAGAAGCTCAACGTCCGTGCCCTTTACTTTTTTAAGAACTACCTTTAAAAGCTCTCTTTCTTTAAGAGAAAGTTTTACATCGCTTATGGGCTTTTTATCTATTGCGTAATAGCAGGCGCGCAGCAGCTCTCTTACGTCGTATTTACTGCCCCAAACCTCGGGAACGCCTCTGTCTATGTCAAGAAGCGTATACACTGCTTCCATTCCCGTACGCATTGAATATTCGGTAGTGAAAATAGTGTCGCGGGGAGTTTCCGCAAACTGACCCAAAAATGCGAAATTTATTGCGCCGTCGGGAACTACTTTAGGTCTGTCGGAATTTTTCCTCGGCTGGAAGAAAGCGTTTATATAAGGCATAAAGCAGGTTGTCGTATTGCAGGCGTTTTCGGCAAGAGCGTCAATTTCATTTTCCGGAATTCCTATATGATAGAGCCACTCGCTGCATACTTCTTTGCCTGTGCAGCTGCGCATGGGCTTTTTGATGTAATTACCCTCTTTATTCGTGTTAAGAGAATACAGCCAAACGAGAATTGCGTTCTTATCCTGAGATTTAAACTGGGGCTGGCGGTTAATGGTCCAGGAAAGATACCAATTTTCGGTGCTGTCCTTAACGGTGACGATGCCGCCCGTTGTGACTTTTCCCGTGCGGGGGTCGCGCTTGCATATATCTATTATATGAGAAATAATGCGCTCGTCTGAAGTTTCAACGGTTGCGCTCATCCAGTTTGTAGCGTCTATATCGCTGCAAAAAGCGTCGGGGTTGCCGAATTCTCCGTTTTCCGCCTGTGCTGCGATTGCTTTCCACATGTCCCAAGACTCGCCTTTTCCGTTTTTAAGAGAGGAAAGATCGGGCGCGGTGTCTTGATCGCCGTAGCAGCTGGAATCCGTGCAGCAGCCGTTTGTTATGAACACAAGGTCGTCGTCCGTAAGGTCGATAAACTCTGTTTTTCCGCCCTTAACATATTGTATTTTTCTTGCAGCCTTTTTACTGCCTACGCGGTCAAAAATTACGTTTTTAACGTCGACGCCGAATTCTATTTTTACTCCGTGCGCTTCAAGATATTTTACGAGCGGGAGTATCATGCTTTCATACTGATTGTATTTTGTAAAACGCAGTGCGCTGAAATCCGGAAGACCGTCTATATGGTGAACGTAGCGGCAGAGGTAGCGCTTCATTTCAAGCGCGCTTGACCAGCGCTGAAAAGCGAACATGGTCTGCCAATAAAGCCAGAAGTTCGTCTCCCAAAAAGAGTTCGGAAGAACGTCTGAAATCTTTTTATCCTCCAGCTGATCTTCGGGAGTGATGAAAAGCTTTGAAAGCGCAAGGGCGGATTCTTTGTCTAAAGTAAACTTTTTATCCGTATGAGCGTCCTTGCCGCAGCTTACGGTTGCTCTGCAAAGAGAATAGTTCGGGTCGTGCTTGTTAAGCCAATAATACTCGTCAAGAACGGAGACCTCGGGATTTTCTATAGAGGGAACGTCTCTGAAAGTATCCCACATTACTTCAAAATGGTTATCCATTTCACGTCCGCCGCGCATGAAAAAGCCTTTGGTTATATCCTTTCTTCCGTCGCAGCTTCCGCCGGCAAGCTCGAGCTTTTCAAGAAGATGTATTTTATCTCCCGCCATTTGACCGTCGCGTACGAGGTAAAACGCCGCAGTTAAGCCGGCAAGACCTGTGCCTATTATATAAGCGGATTTTCTTTCTACATCCTTGGGTTTCTCCGGATGAGCGAAGGATTCGTAAGTTCCTGATGAATAATACATAATCAAAACCTCCTGAAATTTAATTCTGTATTCAGTATACCCCGTTTTTCTGCGCTTAACATAAGCACAAATACTACCGTGTTTAAAGTTTTGGCAAACGGAGTTATTTGCATAAATTTTTGTCAAAAAGAGGCGTTTGATATGTTTTAAATTGCGCTTAAAAGCGGTATAAGCGAGTACTTTTGCGCCGAATCTCTATAGATATATACTTTAATGGGAATTTGTTTTTTAAGTCATGCGTTGATTACGTATT
>CAKSBK010000218.1 GCA_934438035.1 uncultured Christensenellaceae bacterium | reverse complement strand
GATATGGAGGGCTATGCGGACGTAACCGAGGAGGTTGCAAGAATTTACGGTTACGACAATATCCCCGCAAGCGAAACCAGAGGCAGAATGATGAGAAAGGTAGATAACCACGGCGTTATTTTCCGCTCGGCAATAAAGCAGTTCGCGGTGGATCTCGGTTTTTACGAGGCGGTTACCTATTCCTTTACGGGCGCCGCGATGTGGGATAAGCTTATGCTGCCGGAGGATCATCCTTACAGAAAGGCTGTTAAGATTATAAATCCTTTCGGAGACGACACGGCGTATATGCGTACGACTCTCGTTGCAGACATGCTTACGGTTATTTCCACAAATATAAAGAGAAAGAATAAGAACGTAAGGCTGTTTGAGCTTAACAAGGTATTTATTGCGGATAAGCTTCCGCTTACGGATACTTTGCCGAAAGAGCCTTACAGGCTCGTTATGGGCGGCTGCGGCTCGGATATGGATTTTTATGAGATGAAGGGTGCGATAGAAAACATATTAGATAAGCTTCATATCAAAAAAGAGGTATCGTTCGTTGCGGGCGGAGAGCCTTTCTATCACCCCGGCAGATGCGCAAGAGTGCTTATTGACGGAAACGAAATAGGTCAGCTCGGCGAAATTCACCCCGACGTTCAGAAAAATTTTGAGATTTCCGGAAGAACCTATATTGCGGAGATTGATATAGACGCGCTCATGAGCTACGAAGAAAGCAAAATACGTTTTGCAAAAATTCCCAAATTCCCTGCGATTGAAAGAGACATTGCCGTAGTTGTAGATAAAAACGTGGAGGCGGGAATGATTTTAAAGACCATTATGGACAACGGCGGAGAATTTATAGAAAGCGCAGAGCTGTTTGACGTATATGAGGGAGACAGAATAGAGGCGGGCAAGAAATCAATAGCTTACGCTCTTTCCTTCAGAAGCGACGCAAAGACGCTTACGGACGACGAAATAGGCGGCGATATGGAGTCTATTTTGCGGGCGCTTAAGGACAAGCTCGGAGCGACTTTAAGAGACTGACATATTTTTAAAAGGGACCTTAGGGTCTCTTTTTTGTTGTAACAAAAAACTTATATGTTATAATGCTTATATGGAAAAGTATGCGAAAATAATAGTTGACGTCGCTCATTCGAACGTCGATAAAATATTTGAATACAGAATGCCGGAAAATCTGCATGCAAAAGTGGGCGCAAGGGTTAAGGTGCCTTTCGGAAGCAAGGTTATAGAGGGCTGCGTTCTCGGCTACGAGGACGAGCCGGATTATGACAGGGCGAAGATTAAAAACGTAAAAGAGGTAATTGATAAAGACGCCATAATAACTCCCGAGCAGATTAAGTTAGCGGAGCTGATGGTGAGAGAATACCGCACCACTATGGCGTTTGCGCTAAGGCTTATGTACCCTGCGATGATGCGGGGGCAAAGGGTGGATAAAAAAACGCATGCGGTAATAAGCCTTGATAAAGAAGCGGACGTTGCGGCGCTAAAGGCGGAGTGTTATTCAAGGAGCGGCGAAGTAAAGGCGAAAAACAAGCTTTTAACTATAGAACGGCTGGAAAAGGGGAGCGCCCCTTTAAGCGAGCTTGACCATTCCACCGTAAAAAAGCTCGTTGAAAGAGGGCTTGCAAAAAAGGAGGAGCGGGAGGTTAAGCGCACTCCTTATAAGCTTTTAAAGGGTATCGAAAAAAAGGAGATTTCCTTTACCGAGGATCAGAAAAATGCGATAGACGTTATTTGCAGGCGCATAGACGAAAATAAAAAAAAGACGATACTTCTTCACGGCGTAACGGGCTCGGGGAAGACGGAGGTATATATAAGCGCGATAAGGCATGCTCTGAGAAAAAACAAGCGCGCGCTCGTTCTCGTTCCGGAAATTTCTCTTACGCCGCAGCTTTATTCCGTGTTTTACGCCAATTTCGGTTCGGATATAGCCGTTATGCACAGCGGGCTTTCCGCGGGGGAAAAATACGACGAATGGAGAAGGATAATTTCGGGCGAGGCTAAAATAGTAATAGGCGCAAGAAGCGCGGTGTTTATGCCCGTTAAGGATTTGGGGATTATCATAATTGACGAGGAGCACGAGCAAAGCTATCGCGCGGACAATCATCCGGCATATCACGCAGCGGACATAGCGAGATGGAGAAGCGCGCTTAATTCCTGCGTTCTCGTGCTTTCCTCCGCAACGCCCAGAATAGAAAGCTTTGCCCGCGCGCAGATAGGCATGTATGAGCTTGTAAGCATGCCTAACAGAGTGAGGGGCTTAGGAATGCCGGAAATATCCGTCTGCGATATGAGAAACGAAATATTAAAGGGAAACGACGGACCTATAAGCGGCATGCTTTACGACGCACTTTCAGGCGTCCTTAAAAGAAAAGAACAGGCGATGCTTTTTTTAAACAGAAGAGGCCTTGCTTCAAGCGTGCAGTGCGTAAAATGCGGAACGGTAATGATGTGCTCGGAATGCGATATTCCCCTTAAGCTTCATAAAAAAAACGGGAATAACGTTCTTATGTGCCATTATTGCGGAAGAATATACAGCTTCAGCTCTGTCTGCAAAAACTGCGGCAGCAGGTTTATAAGGACGGTGGGCTGCGGAACGCAGAGAGTAGAGGAGGAGCTTAATAAGCTTTTTCCGCAGGCGCGCGTTTTAAGAATGGATTTTGACAGCACGAGAAAAAAAGACGCCCACAGGGAGATTTACGAAAGCTTTAAGGACGGCGGAGCGGATGTGCTGATAGGCACGCAGATGATAGCGAGAGGACTTGATT
>CAKSBK010000217.1 GCA_934438035.1 uncultured Christensenellaceae bacterium | reverse complement strand
TCGTAAAATTCAGAGGTCCCTGGATTGACGACAACGGCAAGGTTCAGGTTAACAGAGGTTTCAGAATTCAGTTCAACAGCGCTATCGGACCTTATAAGGGAGGAATAAGACTTCATCCCTCCGTTTATGAAGGTATATTAAAGTTCTTAGGTTTTGAGCAGATCTTTAAGAACGCTCTAACCGGTCTTCCCATCGGCGGCGCAAAGGGCGGTTCCGATTTTGACCCTAAGGGTAAGAGCGATATGGAGGTTATGCGCTTCTGCCAGAGCTTCATGACAGAGCTTTACAGACACATCGGCCCCGACACAGACGTACCTGCAGGCGACATAGGCACAGGCGCAAGAGAAATCGGCTTTATGTTTGGTCAGTATAAGCGCATCCGCGATGAATTTTCCGGCATACTTACCGGCAAGGGTCTCACCTGGGGCGGTTCGCTCGCTCGTACCGAGGCTACAGGCTACGGTCTTTGCTACTTCACCGAGGACATGTTAAACGACCATAACGACAGCTTCAAGGGCAAAACCGTCGTTGTCTCCGGCTCCGGCAACGTTGCGATATATGCGGTTGAAAAAGCTACCGAAATGGGCGCAAAGGTTGTTACCGTTTCTGATTCCAACGGCTATATCTACGACAAAAACGGCATTGACTTAAAGGCCGTTAAGCAGATTAAAGAGGTTGAGCGCAAGAGAATTAAGGAGTACTTAAACTATCACCCCGAAGCGGAGTATCACGAGGGCTGCTCCGGAGTTTGGACCGTTAAGTGCGATATCGCTCTTCCCTGCGCAACGCAGAACGAAATCAACGAAGAGTCCGCAAATATCCTCATCAAAAACGGCTGCAAGGTTGTTTCCGAGGGCGCTAACATGCCTTCAACCCCCGGCGCAATTGACGCATATCTTGCAAACGGCATTCTTTACGGCCCCGCAAAGGCTGCAAACGCAGGCGGCGTAGCTGTTTCCGCTCTTGAAATGTGCCAGAACTCCATGAGATATTCCTGGACCTTTGAAGAGGTTGACGCAAAGCTCAAGGGCATTATGTCCGATATTTACAAGAACTGCTGCAAATATGCTAAAGAATACGGCATGGAAGGCAATTACATGGCAGGCGCCAACATCGCAGGCTTCATGAAGGTTGCAAGCGCTATGATGGCTCACGGCGTTGTCTGATAAATTAATCAAAAACGCAAAAGAGACTTTGAAATTTCAAAGTCTCTTTTTTATGCCTAAACCCGCATGGCAGCTCAAGCGGCAAGTAAAGCTCCCAATATGATAAAGCTAAAACGCCTGCCGCATAATAACACGTCAGAAGAATTTTTTAAAGAGCCTGTTTTTTACTTCTATACAAAAAAGCGGCTTTAAAAGCCGCTTTTTTTAAACTGTTTACTTTTCGTAATGCACATGAAGAAGCTCGTGGGTCTTATCCTTTAAGATATCGTCATAAATATTTGAAAGTATGGGATTTTCTTCGGACCTCTTTATAGAGCACATTTTGTCCGCCTTATAAAGCCCCTCGCCTCTCTGCTTAATCGTATCGGTATGAACGAAAGGCTGTCCCGCTCCGGCTACGCAGCCTCCGGGGCACGCCATAACCTCAACAAGGTCAAAGTGCTCGCCCTCTTTTATTTTGGAAATAATTTTTTCTGCGTTCGCAAGACCGCTTACTGCCGCTATTTTCAACATTTTATCACCGTAAGCAATTTCCGCGACCTTTACGCCCTGCATTCCTCTTACGCCCTGATACTGTATGTTAAGAAGACCTGCGGGAGTTTTATCCTCCGATACCCTTCTTAAAACCGCTTCGGTAACGCCGCCCGTAACGCCGAAAATTATTCCAGCGCCCGTCTTTGCGCCGAAAGGCATATCTATAGCCTCAGGCTCCAGCTCTTCAAACTGTATTCCCGATTCTCTTATCATGTTAATCATTTCCTGCGTAGTTATAACCGCGTCAACGGGGTCTTTTCCGTCAATTTTAAATTCGTCTCTCGTCCTCTCGAATTTTTTCGCCGTGCACGGCATTACCGCAACATGGAAGTGCTTCTTTTCTCCGTCCTTGTTATACTCGTGAAGAACCGAAGCAAACATCTCCATAGGAGAGCGGCAGGTAGAAACGTGGCTCAAAAGCTCGGGATATTTCTTTTCGACAAACTGTACCCATGCCGGGCAGCAGGAAGTGAAAAGCGGAAGATTTTCATTTGACTCAAGCTTTCTTAAAAATTCCGCAGACTCTTCAATAACCGTCATATCCGCGCCCGTTGAAGTGTCGTAAACCTCGTCAAAGCCCATTTTCTTAAGCGCAACCACTATTTTTCCCATTCCGTTTATTCCGTCGGGAACGCCTAAGCTCTTTCCTAACGCCACTCTTACGGCGGGAGCTATTTGTGCGGTAACCTTAATATTTTTATCATCAAGAGCCTTCCAAACCTTTTCGGTGTCGTTTCTTACAATTATGGCGCCCGTGGGGCAGGTAACCGCGCACTGTCCGCAGCCTACGCAGGGAGAATCGGCGATAGGCCTGTCAAACGCTGCGCTTATAGTCATTTTTGAGCCTCTGTGAGCAAAATCTATAGCGCCTACGTTCTGTATTTCGTTGCACATTCTTACGCAGTCACCGCAAAGAATGCATTTATGAGCGTCTTTAATAATGCATGGCGAGGAATCGTCAATTTTGGGTCCATCCGCAGTGTTGGGGAACCTTATTTCAAGTATTCCGAAACGCACCGCAAGATCCTGAAGCTTACATTTGCCGTTATTGTGGCAGGTAGTACAATCTCTGCAATGG
>CAKSBK010000216.1 GCA_934438035.1 uncultured Christensenellaceae bacterium | reverse complement strand
CTTAAGGGCTTTTCCATATAGCTTGAATAAAGCTCCTGTACTGCGGGATTTTCATGCGAAAAACGCAGGTTGTTGCTCTTGTCAAGCTTATAAAGCGTTTCCCCTCTTTCGGGAGCCATGCTGAAGCCGTCCGTTATGGGCTGTCCTCCGCCGCCTACGCAGCCTCCCGGGCATGCCATAACCTCAATAAAATCGTAAGAGACCTTGCCCGCCTTAACGGCGTCAAGCAGCGCCGCGGCGTTTTTAAGCCCGGAGGCAACCGCCGTTCTCACCTTAACGTCTCCTATGTTAAACGTAGCCTCTTTCCAGCCCTGCATGCCTCTTACCTCATAAAATGCGTTTGCGTCCGGATTCTTACCCGTAACGAGGTAATACGCGCTTCTTAAAGCCGCCTCCATAACGCCGCCCGTAACGCCGAATATTACAGCGGCGCCCGTGCCTACTCCTAAGGGAGAATCAAACTCCTCCTCCTTAAGAAGATAGGGGTTTATATGGTCAGCCTTAATCATTCTGGAAAGCTCTCTTGTCGTCAACACAAAATCAACATCCTGACCCGCTCCTGCGTCGTTCATCGTAGGCAAAGCGCACTCCGCCTTTTTTGCGGTACAGGGCATAATGGAAATAGAGCATATCTTGTCTGCGCTTACTCCCAAAAGATCCGCATAATAGCTTTTTGCCACAGCTCCGAACATCTGCTGAGGAGATTTTGCCGTGGAGAGGTTCACGGTATATTCGGGATAGCGGCTCTTAACAAAGCGCACCCAGCCGGGGCAGCAGGAGGTCATAAGAGGAAGCGTCCCCCCGTTATTAAGCCTGTCTAAAAACTCGCTTCCCTCCTCCATTATCGTAAGGTCTGCTGAAAAGTTTGTATCAAAAACGTAGTCAAAGCCTAACTTTCTTACCGCCGCAACCATTCTCTTTTCCGAAGCATATTCTTCGCTCACGCCGAGAGCCTCCGCCCATGCCGTCCTCACAGCCGGGGCAATCTGTACAACCGTTATTTTCTCCGGATCCTTAAGAGCCTCGTATGCCTTATCCACATCGTCTCTTTCCCTTAAAGCTCCTACAGGGCAATGCGTAATGCACTGACCGCAAAGCGTGCAGTTGTGCTTCATATAGTTAAAATCGGTTCCTACCGTGGTTCTCGCTCCCGCTTTCATTACGTTCCACACGTTTAAGCACTGTATGTTATCGCAAACCTGAATGCAGCGCATACATTTAATGCACTTTTTGGAATCTCTTATGAGAGGGAAATTTTTATCCCAGTCCAGCTTTTCAAAGGTTATCTCGTAAGGATGCTCCAATATTCCGAGGTCGTTTGCCAGGGTCTGTAAAGAGCAGTTTCCGCTCCTTGCGCAGGTTGCGCATTTGCAATCATGCTGAGAAAGTATAAACTCAACGTTAGTTTTTCTAGCCTCTCTTGCAAGGGGACTGTTTGTTTTAACCTCCATGCCCTCATATACCTTACTGTTGCAGGCGGGACACAGCTTTGATTCCCCCTTAACCTCAACGCAGCAGACGCGGCATGCGCCTATCTCGTTTAAATCCTTATAATAGCAGAGCCTCGGAATGGTTATTCCCACGCTCGCCGCAGCGTCAAGTATGGTTGTTCCCTCGGCAACGCTTACCGGTACGTTATCTATAGTTAAATTTACCATTTTAATTCTCTGCCTCCTCTAAAGCAGCCGTAGCCGCACTTGTCGCAGCGCAGGCATCTTGAAGCCTCCTGCAGCGCCTCTTCGGTGGACATAGGTATTTCCATAAGCTCGAAATCCTTTGCTCTCTCGTCCGCGGGACGCTCTTTCATATTTACTCTTCCCATTGCGGGCTTTGGAGATAAAACGTGATCCGGGAAGTCCACGTCTATGGAAATTTCATGGTTATAGCCGAGATAATGGTCTATATTAGCTGCGGCAACCTTTCCTGCGTCAATAGCCCTTATAACCGTAGCGGGACCGGAAACACAGTCTCCGCCGGAGAAAAGACCCGGCATTCCCTCGAACGAGCCGTCGGATTTTGCCGTTAAGCAGCCCCATTTAACGGGTATGCTGTTAAGCTCAAAGTGATCCGATTCTATGTTCTGTCCTATTGCGACTACTATTATATCCGCAGGGATTCTCTCTAAAGGAACGTTTGCCTTTACGGGAGCGGGACGTCCTCTTTTAACGGGACCTATCATCTGCGGCTGAACCATGAGCGCGGTTACGTTTCCGTCCTCATCCGCTTCGATATGGTCGGGCGCCATTAGCGTCATAACCTCGCAGCCCTCCGCAATAGCTCCCTCAACCTCCTCGGGAAGAGCCGTCATATCCTCTATTCTTCTTCTGTATACGCAGGAGACTTTCTTTGCACCCAGTCTTACGGCAGAGCGTGTGCAGTCCATCGCTACGTTTCCGCCGCCGACTATAACTACGTTCTTATCCTTAAAATCAGGCATTGTGCCGTCGCCTATCGCACGGAGCATCTGAACGGCGCTCATAACGCCCCTTGAGTCTTCTCCCTCAATTCCGAGCTTCTTATCGGTATGCGCGCCTATAGCGATATATACCGCGTCATACTTCGCTCTCATCTCCGCCAATGTCATATCCTTTGAAATATCCGTATCTCTTATGACCTCAACGCCGGTGCTTAAAATGTTGTCGATATCTCTTTGAAGCTCTTCTCTCGGGAGTCTGTAAGAGGGAATACCGTATCTTAACATTCCGCCCAAGTGCTTTCTCTTTTCATAAACCGTACACTTATGGCCCATTAAGGACAAGTAATATGCGGCGGTAAGACCCGCTGGGCC
>CAKSBK010000215.1 GCA_934438035.1 uncultured Christensenellaceae bacterium | reverse complement strand
GGAAATGATACCCTACTTGCAAAACGATATGCTTTTGGCAACCGTATTCCAGAATCCGCAAAAACAGGGCAGGTCGGTAGTCAGAATACTTGCGCAGTGGATACTTGGTGAAAGAAATATAGAAAAGCATATAAGGCTGCGGCCTGAGCTTGTGCTAAAATCCAACATAGAAAGTTACCTTGAGGAGCATGACTGCGTTATGCCTTAAAACCGGGTAAATCCCGGCTTTTTAATCGGCGTTTAGTAATACGTTTTATTACGGAGAATCAAAAATCGAAAAAAATAGTGAAATAATGCTTAAAAATGTTGTTGACAAAGCAAAAATGATGAATTATAATAGGTTCAAGTAAAACGTTTCATTAGAGAGATGACATGAGAGTACTTTGTTACGGTGATTCAAATACATGGGGATATGATGCAAAAAACAATTGCAGATTTCCTTATGAACGCAGATGGTGCGGAATTTTATCGGGATTATTGGGAGATTCGGCTGAAATATACGAGCAGGGCTTGGGCGGCAGGACGACCGCGTTTGACGATCCTCTCCTTAAAGAAGCCAGTGGGTTAGCTTCTCTTCCTTACGTTAAAAGAAGCGTTTTTCCGCTTGACTTTGCAGTGATAATGCTTGGCACAAATGATTCGAAAACACATCTGCATTTAAATGCGGAATGTGTGAAAAATGGAATAGAAGAGCTTATAAAGACGATTAAAACGCCATTTTTTGACTCTGCGCTTGACTGCAATCCGAGGGTTGTGTTAATTTCCCCTCCAAGGATACTGCCGAGAAAAAGCGCAGAAGCTCCATCGCCCGCCTTTGGTGAAGACAGCGTTAGAATAATTGAGCAATTACCTGCTCTTTACTCGGAGCTTGCGAAAAAATACGACTGTGATTTTGTGGACGCTTTCTCTGTTTTGAGTGGTTCTTCTTTTGACGGTATTCACCTTGATGAGCAGGGGCATAAGAAGCTTGCATACCTTGTATATGATAAAATTACAGAAAATTTGCAGGCTAAATTTTTTAAACTATAGTAAAACGTTATACCAATTTGCGGAAACGCAATATTAAATAAACATTCCATAGGAGGAAAAAATGAAAAAAATATTTATTGTCTTAACGGCGCTTATAATGGCTGTTGTAATGCTTGCAGGCTGTTCGCAAAACGCTGCAACGGATCCTGTAAAGAGCGACGCTCCCGCGGCAAGCGACGGAGATTTTGATCCTTCAAAATCCGCTATCGCAATTTGCACTTATCCCACCTCAAACCCCACGGTTGCCGTAATGGCGGCAGGCTTTATGGAAGCGGCGGAGGAGCTCGGATATCAGGCGCTGCTTTTGGGCGGAGACACCACTGACCAGGCTGTTGCATATCAGGATATCGATACGGCTATTGCGCAGTATGACAACTTAAAGTGCATTGCGCTTAATGCATACGATGAAATCGGCTGGAAGAAGATTAAGGATATCACCGATAAGGGTATCAGAGTCTGCTGTGTTTGGAACAACGTTACCGACGAGATTTTAAACGAGTACGGTATAAACAGGGAAATGATAATCGGTTGGTTTGCGCCGAACGCATATAATTACGGACTGGCTGCGGCTAAAGATATGGCGGAAAAGGTAAATCATAAGGGCGTTATAGCTATAACCGAATCCCGCTTTAACGATACAGAAGACGCTGCGGCAAAGGGCTTTGCGGATTATATTAAGGAAAATGAGCCTGATATGAGCACTCTTGATCCTCAGGTAGAGGGCCTTGAAACCGTTGCGGCTATCGGTACGATAACTTCAATTATTCAGGCTAACCCCGAAATAGTGGGCGCGTTCGGAACCACGGGAACCTCCGCACAGTCATGGGCAGGCGCTAAGGAGCAGACCGGCTGGGACGGAATTATTATCGGCATGGACTTTAACGCCCAGAATCTTGACCTTTTAGAGAGCGGAAAGGTATACGGAATTGTTGCTCAGCCTATATACGACGCTTTTAAAGAGGCGGCTTATACTTGTGATAAATATTTAAGAGGCGAGGATGTAAGCGGCTGGACAGATGAATCGGGATACATGGATTCTCCTCTTATTCATCAGGCGGATGCAGCGAAGTATAAAGAGCTTATTTCCAACATCTCGGTATATAAGTCCGTTTCCGGAAACTGACGATTATTAAATCTTAATCCATAATGTAAAACTGCGGCGCGGTCTTATAGACCGCGCCCTATAGACGGGAAGGAAATTATGAGCGAATATATATTAGAGGCAAAAAATATTGTCAAGCGTTTTCCCTGAGTAATGGCTTTAAAGGACGTAAGTCTTAACGTTAATAAAGGTGAGGTTTTAGGGCTGATAGGGGAAAACGGCGCGGGTAAATCCACTTTGCTTAAGGTTATAAACGGAGTTTACCCCTACGGTTCATACGAGGGTGAACTTTTATTAAACGGGCAAACCGCAAAATTTAAAAATCCTACTTCCGCTTTAAAGGGAGGTATAGGTTTTGTTCCGCAGGAAATTAACGTAATGGAGGAATTGACCGTTGCGGAAAATATTTATGTTGGACATTTAAACGAAAACTCAAGGGGAATAGTCAGCGTTTCCTCTGTTATAAAAAGAGCGGCGGAATTTTTGAGAGAAAACAAATTCAATTTGGACGCTTCGGCAAGAGTAAACACTCTTTCAATAGGTCAAAAACAGCTGCTTATGGTTGCAAAGGCGCTTTCATGGGAGCCTAATATAATGATTTTAGACGAGCCTACGACTGCGCTTTCACAGGCTGACGTAGAAAATTTATTTGAAATAATCGAAAAC